>CBDTWX010000067.1:0-15504 GCA_965364305.1 uncultured Thermoanaerobaculia bacterium | reverse complement strand
CGCCATTTCGCCGGAGACACCGAGGTCGTATCTGCGCAGCATTTTTCGACGCACAGCAATCAGGGACAGCGACAGGATGCAGCGGCAGCCGACAGCGGCAGCGTTCGGCTACAGGTGACGGCACCAGCCACCAGAGGCCGGGATCAGCTCGGCATGGTCCCCCCAGGGTCTTTCTGTGACGGGGAAAAGTCGCTGTCACGGTTTCAGCCGCTGACGACTGTCGCGGCCGCTGTCCCTGAAATCTGAAACTGCCGCTGTCAACTACCCCTGCCCCCGGATGCTGTTGCTGCCGCTGTCGTCTGCCGCTGAGACCTGCCATTGACCACTGCCGCTGCTTGCTGCGGGGTTTTAAAAAAAAGGAGCGGGGATCGACCCCGCCCCTGCATATTTTTCTGTCAGGCCGGGGATTTTCCCCGCCCACCACGGTTGCTACCGTCTCCAGCCGACGCTGAAGGTCGCGTTGCGTCCGGGCTCGTTGATGACGAAACCCGAACGGTAGGGGTTGCGCAGATACGAGTAGTGCTCGTGATAGGTCCGGTCGAAGATGTTCCCGAGGACCACCTGCAGGCGCCAGGGCCCGGTCGTGATTCCCCCCTTGAGGTTGACGATGCCCCACGACGGGGTCGGGCTCTCGTTGAGGTCCGTATCGACCCTGTCCTGGGCCGCGGCCCCGACTCCCTCGATCTCCGCAAAGAGCTTCGGGCTCTGCCATCGTGCAGCCAGACGAGCCGACAGGGGCGGCATCTCGGCAATATCCTCGGAGTAGATTCCGAGCTCCGGAATCGGCTCCTGGGTGCCGCGAACGTAGGCCACGTTGCCGGAAAGGAAGACCCGTGAGCTGAGTGCAACCGAGCCCTCGACGGCGGCGCCGCGGAGCAGTGCGTCCACGTTGGCGTAGCTCTGGGCCCGAACGTTCATCACCCCCGGCGCCACGTTGATCCTCTGCTGGTTGTAAACGATGATGTAACCGTCGACCGAATCCGCCCAGGCGGTTGCGGTCAGCGTGCCCACCCCGGCGCTCCATGTGAGGCCAAGCTCCGCGCGGCCGGCCACCGGCGGTTCGAGCTCGGGGTTCCCGACCCAGTCGCCCACCTTTCGTTTCAGGGCGATGTACCGCTCGCGGGGGTCGGGTGACCGAACGGATCGAGAGAGCCCTCCGCTGAGCGAGACGCGGGTGCTGAGCTCGTGGACCACCTGGACCGAAAGCGACGGCTCCACGTCGGTCCTCGAGATGCTCACGGTGTCGTGATAGGCATAGTACAGACCGGTGTTCGCCTTCTCAGGGTCGGCCGAGGTGGCTACCCAGTCGACCCGCCCGCCGATCTGTAGCCGGGTGCGCTGCGACGCCGGGTAGAGCCACCTCGCCGAGAGACCGGCAGCCTCGAGCTCACCGTCCGGAATCGTGTACTGGCGCATATAGTTCATTCCGGCCATCTCGGTCCACGCATCCCAGTTGCGATTGTAGGCCTCGAAACCGAGGGTCACCGGGCCGATCTCGGCGTCGGCGGAGACGCCGATGATCCGGGTCGTCGCCATGGTTCCCATGCTCCAGCCCTTCGGGGCGGACCCGGCAGAGGTCCTGAGGCTGTCCACCATCCAGTGTTCGACCTGGGTGGCGTAGGCGGTTGCGCGGAGGTCCCTGAGGGAACCGCGGTCGGGCGAATAACGGTAGCCCAGCACGAGCCGATCGGTGTCATCGACCAACGCGTCCATCAGAAGCGCCGGGTAGAGGACATCGTCGGCCGCCTGGTAAGCGTACGACAGGTTGAGTTCGTGTTCTTCGGCTGGCGCCCAATAGAGCCGAGCCCAGGCGCTCGACACGTCATAAGCATCGGCATCGTCCGCTGCCTCGGTGTAGTTGGACCGCTCGGTGATCAGCTGGCCCGAGCCGTCGGCGTAGGGCTTGCTCGTGCGGTTTGACAGGCCGCCGAGGACGGCGAAACGATCGCTTCCGTAGCTGACGGTTGCGGATGGGTTGACCATGCTCCACGAGCCGCTAGCGACCGAGATGTCAGCGTGCAAGCCTTTTGCGGGTTTCTTGGTGACCACGTTGACGAGACCACCCATGCTTCCCTGCGCCGCCATATTACCCCCGGTCGGCGCCAGCTCGACCCGGTCCAGCTCGGCAAAATCGAGGTGAAAGGCGGGTGGGTCCATCCGGTTCGGGCAGGCGCCCGCCACCCGGGCACCGTCGATCAGAACCGTGACATCGTCCTGGCTGTATCCCTTGACGACAATGTCGTTGGCGATCCCTCCCTTGCGGATCTTCCAGACCCCGGAGATTCGCGCGAGCGCTTCGCCGACGTCACGGGCGGCGCTCTCGCGCAGGACCGCGGCTTCGAGCGATTGCGGTGGTGAGGTCGATTCCACCTCCATCGTGTCGTGAAAGGTGGACGGCGGAAGCTCGATCTGCACCCGCGCAACTTTCCCCTGAGCCACCGACACCTCGTATGCGGAGGTCGGGTGGAAACCGGTGAGTCTCGCTTCGATCGTGTAGCTTCCTGGCACGAGACCGGAAATCTTGAACTCGCCGCCGTCGCCGGTCACCACGGACGCCGCCGATGGATTGGTGCCGGAAGTCGCGACGACCGTTGCGCCGGGAAGCGCGACTCCTGCCGGCCCGCGAACGAACCCGACAACGGATCCCGAAGCTGCTTCAAGCGAACCCGTGGAAATGGACAGTGTGAGGATCAGTGCGCACAGGGCCACACGCCGGTCTTTGTTTGCTTCTGAATGCATCATATCTCCCAGCAAATCACGCGGTGAGCGTCCGGTCCTCGACCGGAACAGCCGCTGGTGCATCTCCCGCCGAGCTCGAGGAGGAGCACTGAGTATTCTGCCGGCGGAAAACGGGATCAGGAGAAGACTGTGTCGGTGGGAGGTGCACGTGGGGAGAGATGTCGAAGACAACTCTCCATTGACGGGACGAGAGGCGGCGTGGCCGGTCTGGAGCCGGTCTGATCCGGTTCCGCGAGAGGCCGTTGCGAGGTGCCGGCACGCGCATCGGACGGTGGTCCAGGGCTTCGCTGTGGCGTCGCGAGCCAGATGCCGCAGTTCTTCTGTGATTGCAGGGTGGGTGTCGCCGGGCCGACTCGGCCAACGCCGCGGTCGTCGTGAGAATCGAAGTCCGGACCGTGGTTACAGCAGTCGCCCGTGCACGCGCACTCGCCAAGACAGCAACAGAAAAATACCGCGTCGGACGCCTTGACGACCGGCGTCGCGGCCGCGCTGACGCCCATGAGGTGGGCCGCAATGACCAGTGGGGTTAGAAGGGCGCGGCAGCTTGCTCGTAGACTCATTGATCAGGAGTCACCAGAGTACACCATTCTCGGTAGCCTCTGGGATAATGTTGGCCCGGGAGGAGCGAGTATCAATGGTTCTTTGTGGTGTGGTGTTCGTCCTGGCATCCGTGGTCTCGGTGATCGGTCCGCACCCGGCAGAGGAGACCGCCTTCTCGCCGCCGAACTTTGTCCCTTTCATGGAGCTGAGCTACCTCGATCCTTCATCCGGTGAGCGGATCTCGTGTGGCGAGGATTGCAGGCGACTCGAGGTTCCGGCGGGTATCGAGCTCGAACTGCGGATCCGCGTCCAGAACCATGGCGGGAGCCTTGACGGTGAGGGGGTTTCCTGGGATCTGTGGTTCGACCAGCGGAAACACCCGTTTCCAGGACTGGACATCGCCCCGTGTCTCGACACTGAAGAGGATCGTCTCGATCTCGAATGCTGGTCGGCTCTCCTGGAGCGAGTCGACTGGGACCATTGGCAGGGGCTCAGTGCGGACCGCGTGTGTGTTCCCTCCGGCCCGAATGATTGCAGCGACGTCATCATTCGAGTGCCGATGGATGCCGGCTTCGACGGTGCCCGCGGAAGGGGGGTCTACTCGTTTGCAGTATGGGTGGATCGGTTCAGGGCAACCACCGAGACCGACGAGTTCGACAACTTTGTGGGTCCTGTTCGGGTCAAGGTCGTGCCGCCGGCTGCAGCTCGCGAAGTCGCTGCCCCCGCTCCCCAGGCACAGGGGTTGTCTCAGCATACCGTCGAATCGCCCTCTGGCTCGGAGGTGCTGGTCTCCGCCACCTCGCCGCGACCCTATACGGTGGTCGTTCTTCCCGAAAGGACCGAGTCCGGATTTTCACTGAGCTCACAGCGATCCCGAGGTACGGTAGAGTTCGTGCCACAGTACGCCGGCGAGGTCATCGTCGAGGTTGCCCAGGCCGATGCTTTCGAAAGCGTGATCGTCGAGCTTCGAAAGCTTTCCACCGGTGAGGTCCTGGCACACGCCCGCGCCAGGGGCCGGATCCAACTCTCCGGAAAGCTCGGCGTCGCCCATCTCAAGGACGATCGGGGGTTTGCGGTTGTCGTTCGATTGGATCAGGGAGCCCGGGGTACTCGGGGCACCATCACCGTCAGCTACCCCGCGCGGGCGATCTATCGGCGAACCGAGTAGGGCGCCCCGCGTTGCCATCGCCCTTGCGCCGGATCACCATCAGAGTCGCGTCATCGTTGGCCGGGAGACCCGAGCGAAACCGTTTGACGTCCGCCACGAGACGCCTTGCGAGATCGGTCGGGCCGGCGTCGGGGGTTTCGGCGATCAGAGCCGAGAGCTTTTCGATGCCGTACTCTTGCTCGTCGGGGCCGGTGCTTTCGACGACCCCGTCGGTCGCCAGAACGAGCCTCTCGCCGGAGGCCAGGCGCAGCTCCTGAGAGCTGTAGGCCGACTCGAAGAACAGCCCGAGCGGCACGCCGTCCGGCGGCAGCTGATCGACGCGACCGTTGTGGTAGAGCGGCGGCACGTGGCCGGCGTTCGAGATCTCGATTCCACCGTTGGGCTGCAGGCGCGCCGCGACCATGGTCGCGTACGAACCGACCGGGATGGCGGAGGAAAACATTCGGTTGGCGTGGCCCATGATCTCCACCAAGGTGAGACCGGAGCCGACGAGGCCTCGAAAGATGGCGCTGAGGTGGGACATCAGGAGGGCTGCCGCCACCCCCTTGCCGGCAATGTCGCCAAGCAAGACGAAGGTGCTGTCGCCGTCGGGCACCACATCGCAGAAGTCGCCACTGACCGCACCCTTCGGTTCGTAAACGTAGTGGCCCTCCCAACCCACCGTGTCGAAGTCGTGGCTGGGAAGGAGCCGGTTCTGGATGCTCGATGCCAGCTCGAGATCGTATTCCAGGGCTCGTCGTTCGGCGGGTGAGAGACATTCGAGACAGATCCGGGCCATCGGATCTGTGGCGAGGAGCTCCCGTTCCACATGTCCGTGGCAGACCTCGCAGACTCCGAAGCTGTCGTTCTCGATCCGCTCGAGGGTTTTGTCGACCTCGTCGAGAAGCTCGAAGAGCTGCTCGGCGTTGGAGCGGGCTGCGACCGATTCGAGACGTCGCCGTCGTTCGATGAGCTCGCCGCGTATCGCGGTTCGCTCGGCTGCCGGGTCGGTGTGTGTTGGATGCATCGATCGGCTCTCCTAACCACTTTAATAATTTATATGGTTAGAATATAAATCGTCGATTCTAACCTGTCAAGTGTATTTATAGGTTATACTGATCCGGGGGTCACCGAATGCCCGAGTTCGAATTTTCGGCCGATTCGCTCTGTCTCGATCTCGCCAACACCTGGGGATACCGCGAGGATGAGACGAAAGACCGGCTCTCATGCTTCGGAGATCTCGTCGAATGGGCCTGGCAGGCCGGGATCGTCGATGACGGCGGGGCCCGCAGCTTGCGGGAAGGCGCGGCACAGCATCCTGGTGTGGCCGGAGAGGCATTTGCTGACGCAGTCGCGGTGCGCGAAGTCATTTACCGGGCCTGTTCGGCCGTTGCCGCAGGCCGACCGATCGACGACTCCGATCTGGAGACCTTGAATGGTCGCCTGTCCGCCCTCCCTCGCCGGGTTCTGCGTCGCGGAGGCGACTGTTGCGAGTGGAACTGGGCGGAGGATGAGCGAGGCCTCGGCCGCATCGTGTGGCCGGTGCTCCGGTCGGCCGCCGATCTCCTGACATCGGCCGACGTCACGCGGATCCGCGAGTGCGAGGCTCCCGATTGCAGCTGGCTCTTTCTCGACTCGAGTCGCGGCGGCCGGCGAAAATGGTGCGACATGAGCGTTTGCGGCAACCGCGCCAAGGCCCGTCGCTACTACGCCCGTCACCGTGGGAACACGTGATGGAGTTCGTGCGTATAAGATCCAGGGAGTCGATGGCGTTGGGGGAGACCATGACAGCTCGATTTCGCTGGTTGCGGTTGTTCACTTCTGTGCAGTGCATATTGTTGTTGGCGGATGCGAATGTGAGCGCGGCCAATGAGGGTGACCTGTCGGCTGAACGATCGCCTCGACCGACGATCTCTGCCGAAGAAGCCTTGGCCAGCTTGGGGCCCGGCCCGCTGCCGCCGCGCATCAGAGAACGGACGATGCGATTCCGCTCCACGAAATCCGATGATCTTGAAGATGCGATCGACCGATGCGTCGACAGGGACATGTTTCGGATCCATGCCGCGGGGGCTGCGGTGGCGGTGATCCTCGACGGCGAACTGATCTACGAGTCGGGTTACGGCGTCAAGCATCTGCTGGACCGCGGCGACGTAGGTCCGGACACCGTCTTTCGCATCGGTTCGGTGACCAAAATGATGGCCGCCGCCGCGGTCATGCAGCAGGTAGAGCTCGGCCGGGTTGATCTGTCCGCGCCGGTGACCGACTACATCCCTGAGTTCGAGGTCGGTGGCCGATGGCCGGCGGAGAGGATCAAGGTCTGGCATCTCCTCACCCACACCGCGGCTTTCCCGGACTTCATCGACGATGTGAGCCGGACCGGCGACACCGCCCTGTCACGCTGGGCGGCGACCCAGCATGGGGTCGAGCTCCACGCGCCCCCTGGTTCGTTCTGGAACTACAGCAACCCGAACTTCATGCTTGCCGGTTTGGTGGCGGAGCGCGCGAGCGGGATCCCCTACCGTGACCTTTTCAAACAGCGGCTGTGGGAGCCTGCAGGAATGCACGCGACGACCTTCAGCCCGGACGAGGTCATCGCCGGCGGTGACTACAGCTACGGCCACTACACGGATCCTGAGACCAATCGGATGATATATGTCGATCCAACGGACAACGATCTGTGGGCGGCCGGTCCGGCGGGTTTTGCATTCTCCACGGTCGGTGACCTGGTTCACTGGGCCCTGTTGCTGATGGACGGAGGCGGGCCGGTGCTGACTCCACGCTCGGCGGCGGCCCTGCAGGAGCCCCACCAGTGGATGCACCACACCCCGGATCTCTACTACGGCTTCGGCATCATGGTCGAGGAGTACGAGGGCCTCGATGTCCGTCAGCATGGCGGCAATGTCGCAGGATATGGGACCTTTCTGCTATGGGTGCCCGAGCGGCGTTTTGCGGTGGCGCTGCTCGCCAACGTCACCAACTCGTTGACCTTGGCGGCCTATTGCATCGTCGACGAGGTGCTCGACCCGGAGCCTGTGGATCCGCCCAACCTCATGACTGATCCCGCAACATGGAATCGCTACGAGGGAGACTATGTCGTCACACAGTACGATGGAGCGTCCGCCGAAGCGGAGGTCTACCTCGATGGCCAACGTCTGATCGTCACAGTCGAAGACCCTGAACAGGAGGGGATCTTCGCCACGAGCGAGCTCCAACAGTACTACCTCGACACCTTTCTCTTCGATTCGGACGGTGACAATCGGCCGGACAGTGACCTCACATTTTGCGACCGCGGCGGCGAACCGGGGTTCACGATGTGGATTCGAAACCGCCACGCGGTCGGCGAAAAACAGCTGACACCGCGTCGGGGAGGGCGAGCAGTATCACCCTGACGGCGACGGCGGAGCTGTTCGCCTACCCCCTTGGAAATCCGGAATTAGGAATTAGGAAGGGGCTTAGGAATTCCCGAGGAGTGCTTTTCTGTTGTCATTCCGAGGAGTCCTACGACGAGAGATCCGTTCGCTTCGCTCAGGACAAGCCTGGGGGGTGGTCTTCGGGAGCGCGTGTCCGCGAGCCCCCACCCAGGCTTGTCCTGAGCGAGGCCAACGGCCGAGTCGAATGGATCCCTCGTCGGCGCCTCGAGGGCGCCTCGCTCGGGATGACACCCTCGAGTACCACACCTTCATATCTTTCGGAAACTCCGCTGTTACTTACGAGTGGCCGGTGGCCAGTGGGCAGCGCCAGGGATCAGCCGCAGTAAACGGCGGCAGATATCAGGGGCAGCAGACAGCGGCGGGTTCGTGTGTTGCCACGAGCCCGAGCCCGTTGCCGTTACCGTTTCCGCGAGTGACATTTGCAGCATCTCCAACAGGCAACCCGATTCGACCAACGCGCTGTGGCAGAACATCGGTGAGGCCGGCAACGGCAACGGCAACGATAACGGGCTCGGGCTCGGGATTGGACAGCCGGCCTCCTCCGCGCGCGCAAGCGCGCCCGCCGCGAGCCCTTTGGCTCGCGGCCTGCTATCCTGACCGCTGCACTTCGCACCGGGGGGACATATCCATGAAAACTCGACTCTTCGTGTTCGTGCTGCTGACGATGATGGCTGCAACCGGACTTGCGGCCGAGAACGACGATCTCTTCAACTCGCTTTCCTACCGCCTCGTCGGGCCATTTCGCGGCGGGCGGGTGACGGCCGTTGCGGGGGTCGTCGGCGACCCCATGACCTATTACATGGGCGCCACCGGCGGCGGCGTGTGGAAGACCGCCGATGCCGGCAAGACCTGGAGCAACGTGTCGGATGCGGTGCGGCAGCTCGAGCCGAGACCGTTACCGGAGATCATGGGCGAGGTCGACCCGGAGCTGGCCGAGGTCGGGCTCCTGCGGGAACCCGTCGGCGGGCTGCCCGCGACGGGCGTTCAGTGGGAGAGGCGCCCGGGCGACGCCTTCGGGTCGGGATCCATCGGCGCGATTGCGGTGGCGCCGTCCGATCCCAACGTGATCTATGTCGGGACGGGTTCAGCCTGTCCTCGGGGCAATGTCTCGCCCGGCGACGGCATCTACAAATCGACTGACGCCGGGGATACCTGGCGCCATATCGGTCTTCCCGAAGCGGGCCAGATCGGTCGCATCATCGTCCACCCGACCGACCCGGACATCGTCTATGCGGCGGTGCTCGGTCACATCTTCGGTCCCAATCCCGAGCGTGGGGTCTATCGCTCGACCAACGGCGGGCTCACCTGGGACAAGGTGCTCTACGTCTCGGACGAGGCGGGGGCGGTGGATCTCGCCATCAACCCATCCAACCCGCGGGTGCTCTACGCTGCCCTCTGGCAAGCCAGGAGGACCCCTTGGACCATGATCTCGGGTGGTCCAGGGAGCGGAATCTTCAAGACCACCGACGGTGGCAATACTTGGGTGGAGCTCACCGAGGGTCTGCCCGAGGGCGTCAAAGGCCGGATCGCGGTCGCCGTGTCGCCGGCCAACCCGAACAGGGTGTGGGCCATTGTCGAGCACGACGAGGGTGGTCTCTTCCGCTCCGACAACGCCGGCGAGAAATTTCGGCTGGTCAGCGGCGACCGTGAGCTGCGCCAGCGTGCCTGGTACTACACCCACGTCGAGGCGGACCCCCAGGATGTCAACACGGTCTATGTCCTCAACGTCATGTTCTGGCGTTCGGTCGACGGTGGAACGACCTTTCGACCGATCCGCACGCCGCACGGCGACAACCACGCCCTGTGGATCAACCCCGACGATTCGTCCAACCTCATCGAGGGCAACGACGGCGGCGCCAACATCAGCTTCAACGGGGGCCGGACCTGGTCGACCCAGGAGAACCAACCGACCTCGGAGATCTACCGGGTGACGGTCGACGACCAGCAGCCGTACTGGCTCTACGGCGGCCAGCAGGACAACTCGGCGATTGCCATTCCGAGCCGTGCGCGGGGCGGTATCGCGTGGCGCGATTGGTACGCGCCCGCCGGCTGTGAGACGGCGACGGTCGCGGTCGATCCGCGCAACCCGAAGATCACCTATGGCGGCTGCTACGGGGGTTCGATCGGCCGCTACGACCACGAGCTGCAGCACGAGCAGGAGGTCATGGCGTGGCCGCAGATGGCGGTCGGTCAGCAGGCGGCGGACCTGCGCTACCGGTTCCAGTGGAACGCACCGATCAGAATCTCACCGCACGACCCTTCGGTGCTCTACCACTGTGCGAATGTGGTGCTGCGGTCGACTGACGAGGGCAGGAGCTGGGCAGAGATCAGCCCCGATCTGACGCGTGACGACCCGTCGAGACAGGGCTACGCCGGCGAACCGATCACCCGGGACAACACCGGCGTCGAGGTCTATGGAACGGTCTTCGCCTTCGAGGAGTCACCGCACCGCCCGGGTCTCCTCTGGGCCGGGTCCGATGACGGTCTGGTCCACATTTCGGATGACAACGGCGCGACCTGGCGCAATATCACTCCGGACGGAATGCCCGAGTGGGGGACAGTCAACGCCATCGAGCTCTCGGCGCACGACCCGGGCCGGGCGTTCATCGCCGTCCAACGCTACCGAGAGGACGACTTTGCGCCCTACATCTTCCGCACCGACGACTTCGGCGCCACGTGGGCTCGGCTCACCGACGGCACCAACGGTATTCCCACTGACCACTTCGTCCGCGTCGTGCGCGAGGACCCCGATCGCAAGGGCCTGCTCTACGCCGGCACCGAGTTCGGGATCTACGTGTCCTTCGATGACGGCTCGAGCTGGCAGTCGCTGCAGCTCAACCTGCCGATCACCCCGATCACCGATCTGGCGGTCAAGCGGGGCGATCTGGTGGTCGCCACCCAGGGGCGTTCGTTCTGGATCCTCGATGATCTCACCGTCCTCCACCAGATCGACGACGAGGTCGAAGACGCCGACTTCTACCTCTTCGAACCGCGGACGGTGGTGCGCTGGATCGACCAATCGGGCGGTGGAGGCCGCGGTACGCTCGGGCAGAACCCGCCCTTTGGCGCGGTCATTCACTACAAGCTACCGGCCGGCCTCGACGAAAAGGACGCGGACGAGGTCACGCTCGAGATCCTCGACGGCGAAGGCGAGGTCCTGCGGAGCTTGTCGAGCACAACCCCCGAACGCCGTGCGCCGAGCCCGTGGCGCAGGTTCTTCCCCGAGCTCGCCGAGCCGCCGCTGCTCGACGCCCGCGCCGGCGCCAACCGCTATGTTTGGAACCTCGCCCTGGCCGACGCCGGGTTGGTGGACGACGCGGTGCTGTGGGGCTTCCCCGGCGGGCCGACCGTGCCCCCCGGTACCTACCGGGCCAGACTGACGGTCGGGGAGTGGAGCGAAAGCACGACCTTCGAGGTGGTCCAGGATCCCCGGGTGGACGTTACTCACGAGGCAATGGTTGCGCAGTACGAGCTCGCCAAGGCCGTGTGGCTCGAGCTGACCCGTTCCCACGAGGCCATCGAGCGGATCCGTCTGGTGCGAGACCAAACCGACGTCCTCAGCAAACAGGTGGATGATGAGGGGGTCACCGAGAAGGCCGACTCCATCGTAGAGGCGCTCACCGCGGTCGAAGAAAAACTCCACCAGACGAAGTCGGAATCGAGCCAGGACATCCTCAACTTTCCGCCCCGGATCGACAACCAGCTGCTCTATCTGCAGGGCGTGATCGAGAGCACGCTGGGAGCGCCTGTGCCAAGCTCGCAGCAGCGCTTCAACGAGCTGCGGGCCGAGCTCGAGGGCATGATCGCCGAGCTCGACGCGATCCTCGCCGAGCAGCTGCCCGAGCTCGAGCGGCTGGTGGGGGAGACCGGTGTCCCACGCATCATCGTAGGTGACGAAGGGTAGGGGACGCCATCGGCGAGTCTGTCAGACGAGCTTCGGATCCGGGTACGATCGTAAACGGCTCTCTCCCGGAGCCAGCTCCGCCTTGATCTCTCGAGATACCTGGCTTCCGGAAGCGAAGACAGTAGCCGTTACCCGGCCTTCCTCTCGCGATCACTGAGGAAATTATTGGGTCGCGAGGGGAAGGGTTCGCGGTGATGGAGGTTTGAAACTGAGAAGGATTCGAACAAAAGATCGAGAGATCTGAGCCTATTTCCGCCGATGTGTCGTTCGTGTAGATAGTGAATGCACCGGCACAGGCTTGTGCATGACAAAGAAAGGGAGGCACCTTGATGACCAGAAGAGTTTCATTTCTGGCGATTCTCGGACTTGCCGCTGCCACTCGGCTCCTGGCCCTGTCGAACCCGCCGGTCGGGACTGCGATCGACATTCACGCCGGGAGCTACAGCACTCCGGAGGCGGAGATCCTGGTCAACGTGTCGGCGACCGACGATGTGGGTGTCACGGGGTACTTCATTTCGGAGAGCTCCGCAACGCCTGCGCCAGGTGCCTTTACGGCTGTCTCCAGCACACCGAGCTTCGCCGCCGACATCCCCTACACCATTGTCGGCGGCTATGGGAAAAAATTGATCTACGCCTGGTTCATCGATGTCGAGAACAATATCTCTCAGCCGCTCTGGTACGTCCTGGAGTATGTCGACAAGATGGCCGTCGTCGATCAGGTGCTGCTCGAGGGCAGTGTCAACACGGATGCCGGGCTCGAGGTGGCGACCGGTCCGGCCGGAAAGGTCTACGTCACCGGTTTCCGTTTCAGCAACCCCTTCTTCGGGGGTGGCGATCGCGCCTATATCGCCAAGTACGACGCCGACACTTTCATTCGCGAGTGGCAGGCCTCGGTCTCGTCCTCGTCCGGCGTCGGCACTGGTCTGACGCAGGGCACCGACATCACGGTCGACGGCATGGGTAACAGCTACACCACGGGACTCGACCTTGTCGACGTCCAGGGAAACACCTCCTACTACGATGCCTTCCTGGTGAAGTACAACACCTCGGGCGTCCAGCAATGGTTCGAACCGATCACCAACGACGGCGAGCGCACAGTGGGTTATGGCGTCGCCCTTGGACCCTCGGGCGACGTCTTCGTGGTGGGCTACACGTCGGGTACCTTTCCCGGTGAAGAGAACTTTGGGGGGCGCGATGCATTCATCGCCAAGTACTCATCCGCGGGCGTCCTGCAGTGGGTGACGCAGTTCGGTACCTCGGAATCGGACTACGCGCGAGACATCGCCATCGACGCCGCCGGCAATCTTTACGTGGTCGGGGACACCGGCGGACCACTCTTCGGAGAGACGATGCTCGGGGGTCCGTACCCCAGGGACATCTTCCTCTGCAAGTTCAACTCCAACGGCGTCGAGCAGTGGACGCGTCTGATGGGCACCGAGCGAGCTCCCGAAAGTGGTCGCAAGGTCAAGCTCGTGGGGGGAAACCTCTACGTGGCCGGTGACGCCAAGGACACCTGCAGCTGCGACACCTACGACGTCTTTCTCGCCAAGTACACGGTTGCCGGGGCCGAGGTGTGGACCCGCATCTTCGGTGGGCACATCCTCAACTCGGCCGAGCACGCGTTCGGACTGGCGGTGGATGCAACGGGTGTGGCCTACGTTGTCGGCAGCACCTGGGACGACATCGACGGCAACCAGCATCTGGGGTATTACGACCTGCTGGTCATCAAGTACGCCCCCGATGGGACGCGTCTGTTGAGCTTCACCTACGCTACGGCCGACTCCGAGCGCGCCTACGGCGCGGCCATCGCAGCTGACGGCAACCTGGTGGTGACCGGCTACTCGGATGGGGATTTGTTGGGTGAGACGCCGCAGGGCCACGATGATCTGTTGCTCATGACCCTCGATCTGGGCTCGACGCCGGGGGGCTTTTTCGCCGATGGTTTCGAAAGCGGTGATCTTTCCTCCTGGTCCGCCGTCGTGCCGTAGGGCGATGACACGGCTCCGCGTCGGTTCTTCGACCGCAACGAACTGAAAACAAATTCGTATCACCTCACAGCCAAACCGCGAGGGCGGGTGTGTCGGTTGCCAAACGACCCGCGACATGTTGGGATTGCGGCGACCGCCCGATTGCAGTCATCGGAGAGTGGATGAGTCTTTTGTTGATCGTGCTGCTGGCGTTGGTGCCTGTGGGTGATGGCGCCGAGCCGCGAGCCGGCTCCGAACCGCCCGAGGTCTGCTCGCGCGCCAAGGCGGCTGAGATCCGCGCCGATCGGCGTTTCGATCTCGATTCGCGAAAAGACATCGACGACCCGGATTCTGACAAAACCGATGTCCTCCACTACCGGCTCGATTTCGAGGTCGATCCGGAGGCGCAGACGGTGAGTGGAATCACAGTGATGACGGTGGCGAGCCGGATCGACGATCTGTCGACCTTCAGGTTCTGGTTGAACGCGTCGATGACCATTCATTCGGTGGAGGTCGATGGCGAAGCGGCCGAGTGGCAGCGCTTTGACGATGCGCTTGTCGATGTCGAATTGGGCCACACATTCGACCCCGGCGAGCTCTTCGAGATCTCGGTCAGCTACGGCGGTACGCCGGTGATGCCTGGCTTTTTCCAGAACCAGGACGACGGCTCGCCGGTGATCTCGACGCTCAGCCAGCCGTGGTACTCGTCCGATTGGTGGGCGGTCAAGGATGACAACAGCGACAAGGCGACAGGTGAGATGCTGATCACCGTTCCGTCCGAGCTCACCGTGGTCTCGAACGGCGTGCTGGTGTCAGTGGACACCATACTCGGTGACAAGAGACGGTTCCACTGGTCGACCGAGTACCAGACGAGCCCCTACCTCTTTGCGTTCGCCGCCACCGTCTACAACGAGTTCGGCGACACATTCCACTCCGGCGGCGGTTCGATGCCGGTGGATTTCTTCATCTATCCGGGTCGGGACACACCCGAAAACCGTGACGGCTGGCTGCTCTCGGTGGACATGCTGTCGGTCTTCGAGGAGTTGTTCGGTCCTTACCCTTTCATCAACGAGAAGTACGCCATTTACGAGTTTCCGTTCGGCGGAGGGATGGAGCATCAGACCGCAACCGGCCAGGGTGGAAACAACGCGTATGGAGAGAACTTGACCGCTCATGAGGCGGCCCACCAATGGTGGGGTGACATGCTGACCTGCGAGACCTGGCACGACATCTGGCTCAACGAAGGGTTCGCGACCTACTCGGCAGCGTTGTGGTACGAGCACCAGTCCGGTGTCCGAAACCCTGAGGCGCTTCACGAGTACATGAGTCAGGCTCGGCCTGACGAGCTCGCGGGAACCGTTTATGTGTATGACATCTCGGACTCAAGCCGGATCTTCTCGGGGAACTACAGCTATCGCAAAGGCGCGTGGGTGCTTCACATGCTCAGGGGAGTCGTCGGGTACGAGGACTTCTTCACGATCCTCGAGGAGTATCGCGAGCGCTACGAGTACTCGACCGCCGCGACGGAGGATTTTCGGGCGGTTGCCGAGGAGGTCTGGGGCCACGATCTGGGCTGGTTCTTCGACGAGTGGGTCTATGGCGGGGGCGCACCGGCCTACCGTCACTATTCGCGTGATTATGAGATCGCAGGACAGAGGTACCTCGAGCTCGCGATCGAGCAAGGCCAGAATGACGCGGTTTTCACCATGCCGATCGAGATCGAAACTCTCGAGGTCGGCCAACCGCATGCCTACACCGTCTGGAGCGATGCCCGTA
>CBDTWX010000066.1:0-15556 GCA_965364305.1 uncultured Thermoanaerobaculia bacterium | reverse complement strand
GACCGCCGCCTCCACCGCCTCGAGATCGACCGCGTACATCACGACCAGCGGACCACCCCTCGCCACCTCGGCTTCCTTGCGGAATCCGCCGCTCAGCCGCCCGTCCTCGAAGCTCGCGTAGTCCGGCCCCCAGTCCTGCATGCTCCAGCCAAAGACGGCCGAGTAGAAGGCCTTTGACGCCTCGATGTCGGTGCTTGGGAGCTCGATGTAGTCGAGCCGTTTGTCATGCTCCTCCTGCCCCATGCTGACCTCCTCGATCTCCTCAGGTTGCATCATTTCCTTGAGGAATTCCACCGGAAATGCCTCCAAGGTGTTGTCCCGGTACCCGGTCACGGTGGTCGCCTTCATCAAGGAGTTCAGCACCGCCTCCTCGACCGCCTCCACGGTTGCCAGAAAGAGCGGGCTGGCAAAGTCGTCGGCCAGGAGCTCATCGCCCCGGGTCGCGTACTCGGGCTTGTAGGGTACCTGGTTCTGGGTCGAGAACGCGATCACGAAGTCGCCGGAACCGTTGGACATGAAGGAGCCGGTTCGCGCGAGACCCATCACCGCTCGCGCCGCCATCCGCTCGAGGTTGCGGGGTGACAGCGGGGCGTCAGTGGCGAGGACGATCATGCACGAGCCACCGTCGGCCTCGACGTGCTCGCTGTAGGAGTAGCGGCCGAGGGCCTCGCCGACCCGCAGGCCGTCGATCGTCAGCACACCGCCGAAGTTGGACTGCACGAGGGCGCCGACGGTGTATCCTCCGAGGCCTTCCGGCAGCACACGCGACGAGGTGCCGATGCCCCCCTTCCAGCCAAAGGCCGAGGTCCCGGCGCCGGCGCCCACCGAGCCCTCGGCCACCGCACCGCCCTCGGCATCCTCGATGGCCCGTTCGACATCGACGTCGCGGATCGCGCAGTTGCGAATGTCGTTGAGATAGCCGTCGTTGGTCTCACCCACCACGGCATTGACCGAGCGCACCTCATGGTTGCCCGGCTGACGCAACGTCCAGTCCACCACCGCCTGAACCGCGGTCCCGACGCACAGAGTGTTGGTGAGCACAATCGGCGTTTCCAGATTGCCCAGCTCCTGGATCTGGAGAAAACCCGCCGCCTTGCCGAAGGCGTTGGCCGGAAAGACCGCCGCCGGCACCTTGGACTGAAAAACGTTGCCGTCGTGGGGCACGATCGCCGTCACGCCGGTACGAATTTCGTGCCCCTCGATCACCGTCCGGTGGCCGACCGCCACCCCGGCCACATCAGTGATGGCATTGAGCGGGCCCGGTTGGAGGATCCCCGGTTCGATACCGAGATCTCGCAGCCGAGGCCGCACGTTCTCCTCGGCACAAACGGCGAAACAATAGGACAAACAGATGACGACAACGCTGCTTCGAATCACGATGACCCTCCGGTTTTTTGTGGCCGCCAGTTTCCCACGGATCGCGGGTTAAAGCAGCGTTGGACCGCCCTGGCCAGTCGCCGCCTTCGGCACGGCCTTGCTCCAAGGCCAAGAAAAGCCGCTCGAATCAGTCTTGGCGGCCGGCAGGGTGTCCCTGGTTGATCTCTCCGATCGCTTCGCGAACCAAAACGTCCGCGAGAACCGTCAGCGGGTCGAGCCAGGGCAGGTTCGGCGGGAAGCGATCGAAGATAAGGGTCACCTCGGTGCACCCGGCGATGAGGGCCGTCGCGCCCTGCGCGGCGAGATCCTGGAGGCCCGCCGCGAGGGCGCCCTTCGCGTCATCGGTGACCCCGTGCAGCTTGACCGTCTCGATGGCGTCCATCAGGGCGTTCTGGATTCCCGGACCGGTCGGCGCCACCCCCTCGAGTCGGTGGAGTTCCAGCGCATCGTGATAGAGCCGCGTCCTCAGGGTGCCGTCGGTGGCGAGGAGACCAACCACGGTGCGTTCCCCGAAGGCGTGTCGCGCCTGGAGGGCCGTCTCTCCGACCATGTCCATCACCGGAATGCCGACGCTCGCGCGCACCTCGGCGAGAAAGGCGTGCGCCGTGTTGCACGGTATGCCGATGATCTCGGCACCGGCGCACTCGAGATTGCGCGCGGTCTCGCTCAAGGCTTCGATGACGGGTTCGGTGTTGTCGAACAAGAGGGCGTCGGTCCGGTTGGGGATCTTCGGGTTGCTGTCGATGATCACCCGCAGGTGGTCTTGCTCGGTTGCCGCAGGAGTTCTGCGCGTGATCCGCTTGAGCAGAGCCGCGGTGGACTCGGGGCCCATCCCGCCAAGCACGCCGATGATCTTTGCCCTCATCCGATCGGGCCTACCCTGTAACCCGATATCAATATGGCTTTCCGGGTCCCATCCACACCCTCGACTGTACCCGAAAAGACGAATGCTGTCCCGCCCGACACTCTCCCGGAGGCGCCTCTTTCCGAAAATCACTGCTGCCGTCACAACATTACCGACCAAGCGGGCAATGCTCGACACGACGGCGAGCCTGGATTGCCCCTTTCTTTGTGATGTGGACCTGTGGTGTGCCGCCGGTGCAGGATCTCGCGACTGCCCACACGGTCTATGCACTCGACGGTCTGGTCTCGGGCAACTTCATGATCCGCGGCTTCGGTACAAACCTGACCCAGGCCACCCCTGTGCCGACGCCTTCGAGGCGGGGCCTGGTCCCTTCTCGTCGGCCTGGTCGGCGGCGCAGGTGCATTTCTCTTGCGGTTTATTCGCTAGCCCGCACTTCTCACTTCACTAGGTTCCGCGACGACGACTGCGAAACGCAAGTGTCCGCTGGCGTGGTCGGAAATCGGGTGACGACGGCGTAGTGACTATCGCCCTTCGGGCTCTGTGACTCCTCGAAATGAGAGGTTGGCTCCATGGAAACCACCACCCCACCCCACCACGTGCGAAGAGCCACCCGCCAATCGTGTACCCAAGTGTGTTCCCAGCGTTTCCTGTAGCCGCTGTCGCTGTGTATAATTTCGGATTGCAGGGGATGTAACCGATCAAACCCAGCCGGTTTCGGGTTCCGTGCGGCGGATGAGCCGAAAAAAAATGGTTGAGCAGATTCCGACGAAACGAGGAAGATCCCTCGCCTGAACGCCGAATGGAGTCTCGACCCTTCATCGTCGGGCAGGCCGGTTTTCGGACAAGGAGGAGGCAAGCCAGTGGTTCGACACCGGTTCAACAAGCCCTTAATCGGTCAGGGCAGTCATTCGACCGACGGCGACGGGACGGGACCGTGAGAACCTCGGACTCAGCTTTCGATCAGAACCATCACACAGACCCGGCCACTGAATTGAGCGTGGTCCTACCGGTAAGGAATGAAAGAAACAACCTGGAACAGCTCGACCAGGAGCTTCGATCAATCTTGGCGAAGACGAAAAACCGCTGCGAGGTCATCTACATCGACGACAATTCCTCCGATGGGTCCTCCACAGTTCTCAAGGGCTTTGTCGAAGCAGCGAAAGGAAAACCCATCCGTACTCGTGTCGCCTCTTTGAGGAGGTGTTACGGGCAGACGGCGGCACTGTCAGCGGGGATCGATCTTGCAGAAGGTAAAACACTAATCACCCTCGATGCCGACGGTCAAAACAACCCGGCTGACATACCTCGGCTACTCAAGAAACTCGATGAAGGATACGACGTGGTGAACGGGTGGAGGACCACCCGAAAAGACCGGTTGTTCTCGAGGCGGATGCCGAGTTTTTGGGCGAACCGTCTCATATCGAGAATCGCAGGAGTGCCTCTCCACGACTTTGGATGCACGCTGAAAGCTTACCGGACTTCTCTCCTGCAAGAAGTGAGGCTTTACGGCGACATGCATCGATTTATCCCCATTTTTCTGGCCTATCAAGGCGCGAGAGTTACAGAACTGGAGGTCGACCATCGTCCACGGCGGTTTGGCGTCTCCAAATACGGTGGTGACCGCGTACTCAAGGTCTTGGTCGATCTTGTGCTCGTCCGCTTTATGACGAAGTCTTACACGCGTCCGATGCAGTTCTTCGGGAAAATCGGTGCGTGGTTCTTTTTGGCAGCTCTGTTCGTCGGTATGTCGATGGTGGCTCTCAAATACGGCTGGTTGGAGCTCATCGGATTCGACTACAGAGCGAGTTTCATCGAGACTCCCCTCCCATCCCTCGCGGCTACCTTTTTCCTTGGCACCATAAACTCCCTTTTCTTCGGAATCCTCGGAGAGATTCTGATTCGTATCCATCATGAATCTGGAGGTTTCCGGGCCTACGCTGTTCGACGGATCGATGATTCTCTCGATGAGCCGGGATAGCTGTCGTGTGTGGCGTGCTCGGAATTGCAGGCCCGGAGGGCGCGGTTCAAGTGGGACGGCTCCTCGCCGATCTGACACACCGGGGACCTGACGACGAAGGCACCTGGACGTCCCGCGAGCTGACCCTCGGCCATCGCAGGCTTGCGATCATCGGATTGGATCAAGCGGGCCGCCAGCCGATGGTCAGTCGATCACAGGAATCTGTTATCGTCTTCAACGGCGAGATCTACAACTACCTCGAGCTTGCCGACGAACTCGAAAGTACCGGCCGACTGTGTGATCGGCGGTTTGATTCAGCGGTCCTCATCGAGGCGTTGGAGGCATGGGGAGTGGATGCCCTGCCAAAGCTCAATGGCATGTTCTCATTTGCCTGGTATCGGCCCACGACCAAGAGAGTTCTCCTAGCGCGCGACAGGTGGGGCAAAAAACCTCTGTACTGGGGGCCGTTCGTTTCGCAAGGAGGTTCAACTCGACTGGCGTTTTCCTCGGAATTGCGCACGTTTACAAGCCTCCCCGGAGGACCACCGGCACCAGATCCCCTCGGAGTCGCCAGATACCTCGTGTATGACGGCATGCCGCACGACAGGACCATCTACACAAACGTGAGGAAAGTCCCGGCAGCCTCTTGGGTGATTGCCGATCTAGAGGGCAGAGCACAACGTAGCGGTACCTATTGGCGGTTCAGTCCAAATATCGGACCGGTGGATGTGCGGGCGGCCACGGAGAGGGCGTCGGCGAGTATCTCAAATGCTCTCGATCTACGCTTGAGGAGCGATGTACCGATTGGCCTGTTTCTCAGCGGTGGAATGGACAGCTCGATTCTGGCGGCGTTGCTGAGGCGCCAACATCCGCACGAGAGAATTCAGACCTTCACCGTGGGATTCGAGGACCCATCCTACGACGAAAGGTGGTCGGCACGGCTGATGGCGAAAAAAATCGGCTCGGAGCACCACGAAATCGTCCTCACCGGAAAGCACCTGGAAGCCGGACTGCAGACGGTCCTGGAGCGCCTGCCGGAGCCGCTCGGCGATCCCAGCATCGTTCCCATGTCGCTGCTCTGCAATTACGCTCGGGAGCACATCACGGTGGCGATCAGCGGCGACGGCGGCGACGAGTTACAGGCGGGCTATGACCCCTTCCGGGCGTGGCGGACGGCGGAGTGGATGGGATCGATTCTCCCGGGGCGATACTGGGATCGAATCCTCACCGCTGCGGAGAGGTTGGCTCCGAGTAGCGGATCCAACATGTCTCTCAAGTTCAAGCTCCATCACTTTCGGCAGGGTCTGCCGCACAAACGCGAGGATCGGGTCCAGGCGTGGTTGGCCAGTTTCCCGGTTCAGCGAGCACTGGCGTTTCTGAAACCTGAAATGGCCGAATCGGTCGACGTCGAGGAAATCCTGGAGCCGAGCCGCCGAGCCTTCAATAGACTGCGTGCCAAAGGTGCTTTGCATTCGCAAATCTCAGCTTGGCTCGCGACTTATCTGGAGTGCTGTATTCTCGCAAAGGTCGATCGAGCAAGCATGTTGCATTCGTTGGAGGTGCGCGCTCCCTTTCTGGATCCGGAGGTCGCAGAAAGCCTGACCAACCTGCCACCATCCCTGATTTTTCGTAACAGAAGGGGAAAGTTCCTGATGCGACAAATCGCACATGACCTCGTCCCCCCTCAACTGCTCAACAAGCCGAAGAAGGGTTTTGGAGTGCCTTTGACGACGTGGTTCAAAACAACCCTTCGGGATCGAATGGAGGATGCCATCGCGAGATCGAGAACTGAAGGCTGGTTTCGACATGAGGCAGTCCAAAAAATGTGGAGAGAGCATCTTTCAGGGAAGTATGACCACCGAAAAGCTCTCTGGAACCTCCTCATCTCTGTTCCGTATCAGGTGGCGCCGTGACACGACGTCACCCTCGGTTCAAGTCGCCTGAGTAAACCAGTGGAGCCCGTCGCCACGGAAACCCGTCCGGACGCCACTCGATTTAAAACGAGTGATCTCATGGCGCTCACGACTTTGGCAGCTGTGGGTTTAGTGTACTACGGCCAGTACTACAACTGCGGCTTCACTTATAGCGACGAGGGATCGGTCCTCCTGGTGACGGTTCGACTTCTGGCAGGGGATCGCCCATTCCTAGATATCAAGCTGGGGTACGGCCCAATGTGGTTCTATCCCCTTGTTCTGCTTTTCAAGGCCACAGGTGTGAGTTTTATCGTGCTTCGGATCTACTTCTTTTCTCTCGCATTGCTCACCTCGTTGCTTGCCTACCTTACGGTTCAAATACAGACAGGCAGAACACAGCTCGCAGTAGCGGTGGCGCTTATTAACTTGTTGGTACCGGGAACGGTTCACAAAACCTATATACCCTTGATCGTCGTCGCAAACATGCTGTTCGTTTCGGTGATCGTCCTGGCCAGAAAAAGAGTCGCACGGAAATTGATTTTCTCGGCTTCTCTGATCGCATCGGTCAGCTTCTACATCCGGCCCGATATTGGTCTGGGTATGATTTTCATCGTTATTTCTGCACTGACAATCAACGCGGTCTCGCACTCAAGACAACCCGAGCAAGCAACATCTCTCGCTACGAGGTTTATCTTGCCTATCGGTGCAGGCGTCCTCACCCCAACGTTGCCGCTTCTTCTTCTCGCCTACAGGCAAGGATTCTTGAGCCCGTTTTTGAATCTCTTTTTGCGGCCCTTTGAAATGGTGAAGTGGGTTCTCGGTCTTGCCCGCACCGGTTCATTCGGCGGTGCTGAAGGTGGACTGCCCGAAGGCGTCGGCACGACCCTGGCGCGGACCCCTCTTTCGTCCATTCTGGAGGTGGGTCCTGAAAGATTGTTGGGCATACTGACCTATCTTCCGCTGCTTTCACTGATGATAATCGCCGCTTCTGGATGCTCAAAAATCGTTCAACAAGTGGCCCAGAAACGACCGGTCACAGAAGGCGAAGCGGTAGGTATCCTGGCCCTCCTAGGGCTCGCATATAGCGCATTCCCGCAGTTCTTCTTCTTTCGACCCGACGGCGCGCACCTATCGCAGTTCATGCCAGGTTATGTAACACTCGTTGGTGTCTATCTCGGTGGATGGTTGTTCGCACGACGATCTGGCTTCCGGAGTCGATCTCGAGGGTTGATTCCAGCTCTCAACACACTCCGACCTCTGAGGCGCTCAGCGGTCGGATTCCTCCTCACCCTCCATATATGTTTGTACGCATGGTTTGGCTTGCGCCAACCATCGACCGGGTCAATCGCGCTCAGCAGCGGGCGAACCGAAAAGTTTGAAGCCGCAAACGGCATCGACGTCTTCGTCAGCCCCGGAGAAAAACGGCTGTTTTCGGAAACCATTCGTGTCATCGATGAATACACTCGGGAAGATGATTCGGTCCTTTGTTTTCCGTACTGCCCAGGATTCAACGTGATGACGAACAGGGCTACTTTTGGGAGATACCTTTATGTCGATGACGCTATTCTCATCCGGGACCCTGGCTGGCAGCAGCAAATGGTCGATGAGATCAAGGCCGAGGAGCCTCCACTTATCATCGTCGGAAACCAGGCCCTCAACGGGACGGAGATATCGCGTTTTCCTAACTGGGCGACGCAGGTGATGCACCACATCAGGTCGAACTACACTCATTCGGTGAAAATCCAACAATTCGATTTCTACGCTCGGAACGATAGGCTGACAAATCGAACAACAGCTACCAAAGAAATTGCTGATCATGACCAGTAGGTGCCCGCCACTTAGATTTCGGATCTGCAACCGAAAGAACGCGGTCAATTCCCGAAAGGCCGTCTCGACCATCCCGTTTTCATTTGCTTTCCGGGTGGGGCCATGAGACAGAGACTAGGCATGCATCCGAAGCATTTGAGGTCAGGTTCCTTCCAAGATAATGCTTTACTCGAGCAGATATTCTTTTCGAGGCGTATTGCGTTCTCTTGGTTACCGAGAAAAGCGATGTTGAATTGGGGCTGACGATGGATCTCGAAACGAAGGCCTTCTACGACGAGTACTGGCCCAAACACGTCCCCAACTTCGAGGAGACCCGGAAGTACATGATGAGCACCATTTCAGAGCGCCAGCTTTCTCACGCTCTGGATGCAGGCTGCGGACACGGGCTGTGCAGCATTTTTCTCTCGGAGATTGCCGAACGCGTCACCGCAACAGATGTGTCGAGTGACTCCCTGGATCTGGCTCGATTTGAGGCGGACAAACATGGCAAGAAGAACATCGATTTTCTCCACGAAGATCTGCAGCACTGCAGCCTTCCAGACGAAACCTTCGACCTCGTCTGGTGCTGGGGTGTGGCCATGATGGCACCCGAGCCGATGACGGTCATCGAGCATTTGATGCGCGTTACCAAACCCGGAGGAGTGTTGTACCTCGGCGTCTATTTGAAAACTTGGCTCTCTCCTCTACACCAGATCATCCGCCACTTCTGTCGCGCCTTTATGAACGGCCCACGCCGCAAGCGCCTGGTCTGTGCGTTCTTTGCCCGTCTCACTCGTGTCGTTTGTTTTCTTCGAGGAGAAGAAATCAACCTCCGGAGCGACAATTGGACGATTCAGTCGCAGGTGGAGGATTGGTATTATCCGCCGTTCAAGAGCTTTTTCTCCATTGATGAGATCGCGGATCTTCTTTCCCGACACGGCTTCGAGTCAACATGTATTCAGGACCGGGTAGGGCGTATGAAGAGTGCGACCATATTCGTTACTAAGGGAATCAAGACTGCGAAGCAGAAATCGAGCCCTGAACAATCACATGACCAGAAACTTTGACTTCGGCCAGAACTGGCTACATTTCTCTCGGCGCGCCCTCAGTGCTGAACGGGTCACGCAGGCGCGCGAGGACTTTGCCGCACTCTTCAGGGGCATCGAACTGCGAAACAGGACGTTTCTTGACATCGGCTTCGGGCAAGGCCTAGCGCTCCTCACGGCAGCAAGCCTCGGAGCGGAGGTCGTTGGCTGCGACATCAACCAGACGTGCGCTCACCTCGTGGAACAGAATGCATCCTTTTTCCATGAGGTGTCGGATCTCGATATCCCACGGATTGTAGGTTCGATCTTGGACGAGGAGGTGCAAGAAAGGCTCCGTACCTGGTCACCACGAGGATTTGACATCGTCCACTCTTGGGGTGCACTGCATCATACTGGTAATCTCACCCGAGCAATCGAAATAGCCGCCGACCTCGTGGCACCGGACGGACATCTGGTGATCGCGATATATAACCGGCACTGGTCAAGCCCATTCTGGAGGTTGGTCAAAAGAGTGTATTGTCAGCTCCCGGGCGTCCCGAAAAAGCTCTTCGTGATGTCCCTCATTCCGGTTATTTGGACGGCAAAACTTGTTGTCACCCGGCAGAATCCTGCGCGGATGGAGCGCGGAATGGACTTTTTCTACGACGCGGTCGACTGGGTCGGTGGGTATCCATACGAGTATGCGTCTGATACCCAAATGACTGAAGCGCTGGGAGAACTCGGTTTTGACTGCGTCCGAATGCGTCCCCCACGAGTACCAACGGGCTGCAACGAGATGGTATTCAGGAAATCGACCAGATGAAATCGAACCGGGCTGGACGAAGACGCTGGAAGGCGATCATTAGGGACGCATGGCCCATCCCAGCCGTGATGGACTCCGTCACGATGCTCTACTGGCGTTTCCTCGCACGCTCCGACGACGATCTCTTCCTCTGTTCGTATCCGAAATGTGGACGCACTTGGCTACGATTTCTCCTCATCCACTACCAGGTTCGGCTTCACAATCTCGATTACAGCCTCAATCTGAGGAACTTTGTCGAACTATCCCCAAACTTGACCCTGGTTTCCGGCTTCCGTTTGCGTGACATGCCGGATGGGATGCCTATTCGGCGAATATTGGGTACGCACTCCGAAGTTACTTTTCTTTTTCGCGGGTCAAAGATCATCTTCCTTCGCAGGGACATTCGGGACGTGCTGGTTTCCTACTACTACCATCGCCTTGCTCGTGGAGAATTTCAGGGTGACCTCGAGTCGTTTGTCTGGTCCCCTTGGGGTCTACGGGATGTCATCCGATATCACAATCGCTGGCACCGAGCACTCAACAAAATGATAGACGACCACGTCCTTTCGCTGAGCTACGAGGGCCTCCAGGCGGATCCGGCGGGAACGGTCCGCGCCTGTCTACATTTCATGGATCTTCCCGTCGATGAGGAGATAGTGGACGAAGCGGTAGAATACGCCGGTAAAAGCAACATGCGGATGCTGGAAACGCGCTGGGGAACCCTTGATTTTTCGACAGAAGAACTGAGGCGAAACGCTAACGCCTATCATGTCCGGAGCGCCAAACCGGGAGGATATCGGGAGAAGCTCATCCCACAAACTCAAAGGAGGATCGGCGAAATCCTCCGCGCGGAGCTAGTGGATTGCCACGGGTACGACTATTGAAAGAGGAAAACGGAAGAGTCGGTCGCGATACGAAATGGTGGTTCCGTCTCCTCTTTCGCGTTTCGATTTCTATCGCGCTCGGACTCTGGCTATACCACCTTATCGACGTATCAGCTTCTTTCCACCAGCTCAGAGAAGTGAGGTGGCCGATCCTGGCGGGTGCGATATTTCTACTGACGTTGACCCACAGTCTGAACTGTCTCCGTTGGTATTTGTGCTTGCTCGACGAGGGAAAGCTCATCAAGTTTCGGACGATCACCATCTCCTATTGGACCTCTCTTTTTATTGGCATGATTTTGCCCAGTGAATATGGCGGAGATATGCTTCGGGCAAAGGATGTCTGGGATCGCGTCGGGGATGGCTCCGCGGCAATCGCCAGCGTTGTCTGGAATCGAGTCAGTGGGATCGGTGCCTCGTTGTTCGTCTTCGTTCTCGTTGGAATGGCGCGACCGGCTCGACTGAGTGAACTCTCAATGACCTGGCCATGGGCCATTTGCGCCGCAACTTGCATCGGAGTCACGATCATCATGATCAGTGGCCGGGTCACCGATCTGCTCGAGCGTCTGAGAGAGTCGGCTGCTCTTCCGACTCGTTTGCGCGAAGGGTTGACTCGCGTGGCTTCGAGATTTGTCGCCCTCGCGACACACCGCACCGTTGCTCTGCGAGTAGCCGGTCTCGCCGTTCTGATGCAGGCAGTCATGATCTTGACAAACACACTCTACGCGTGGTCATTGGACCACCGTGTCACGGTTTTTGACATGGCGTTGGTTGTCCCGCTCGTGACGTTTTCGAGCATGCTACCCGTGAGCATTGCAGGCATCGGCGTCAAGGAAGGAGCGTTCGTCTTGTTTTTGTCAGCCGTGGGACTGTCGCCCGAGGCCGCGTTAGCTGTTGCACTGCTCAATCGTTTGGTGCAAGTCGCATTCGCCGTTTCGGGAGGATTGTTTTTTCCGTTTCGGCAACGGTTGTTGGAAAGCTGAATGGCAGACACGAGCGAAACTGATTTCGCACTCTCCCAAAGCTTCGGGTTCAACGTGAAGAGCTCTCGATCATGTGGCGGAGGGATTGCGTGCGGCTCCTGATCATAAACTACGAGTATCCTCCCCTTGGCGGTGGCGCTGCTAGCGCGAGCTGGTTTCTGGCTCGAACGCTGGTCAAGGATGGCCACCATGTGAGTGTCATGACTTCCGCATTCGGGGTACATCGTGGTTTTTCCTATGAGGATGGAGTCCACGTCCACCGAATTCCGGCCATGAGAAGGTGGATCGATCGCTCGGATATGAGACAGATGTTCTTTTTCGCCTGTTCTGGTCTCATCGCTGCGAAGCGCATCGCCGACAAGGACAGGGTTGAACGCGTGATCGCCTTCTTCACACTTCCATCGGGCATTGTCGGGTACTGGTTGAAGTTCAGATGCGGGCTGCCGTACCTTGTCTCGCTTCGGGGTGGGGATGTCCCCGGCCTGGTTCCAGAGGTAAGCCGCACCCATCGGAGGATTCGGCTGTTGAGGCGAGGGATTCTCAACTCAGCACAGGCAATTGTCGCAAACTCACATGGTTTGGCTCAACTATCCGAGAAGACAGACCCATTTCCTGTGGCTGTCGTCCCAAACGGTGTGGATGCCTCGATGTTCCACCCTCCCGATTCGCGTCCGTCAGATCCTGAAGACAAACTACAGGTCCTTTTTGCGGGGAGATTGCATAGTCAAAAGAACTTGGGCTTGCTCTTCGAAGAAGTGGCTCGCCTGAGGAACGAGGGGGCTTCAGATTTTTCGATTCACGTGGCCGGTGATGGCCCACTCCGGGAATCGTGGCGGGACCATGCGGCAAACCTCGGAATCGGTGATTGCACGATATGGCATGGCTGGCTTACCAGGCCGAAGCTCATCGCACTGTACCAGCGGGCTGACTGCTTCGTGAATCCATCGTTGTACGAGGGAATGCCAAACACCGTGCTGGAGGCAATGGCGTGTGGGTTACCCGTCATCGCGAGTCGAATACCGGGTCATGATGCCCTGGTAACCGACGGAGAAACTGGGGTCCTGTTCGCCCTCGAAGAACCGAGTCGTCTGGGTCGCGCTCTAGAAGGCTTCCTGCGGGATCGCACCGCTGCCCGGCGTATGGGGGCAATGGGCCGCGCACAGGTTCTCAAATCCTTCTCGTGGAGCGCGGCGGCAAAACGCTACCTGGATCTACTCGACGAGGGGTACCGTCTTCCTTGACCTGGGACTCACACTCGTCCGCACTTTCCGTCTGGTCTCAACTGGGGACACCCTGGTCAGTGGAGGTAACCCAGGCTTCTCAGCTTTTTCTCCAGCTCGATCCTCTCTTTTTCCTCGAGGTCACGAAAACTGAGAGCTGGATCGGTTTCTGTCGGAAACACCTCTGTCGTTGATAGCCGGGTGTATTGCTCGAGGAGAGAGTCGAAAACCTCTTTATTCTGCGCTTCTATGTTGTTGCGTTCCAAAGGGTCCTTCAGAAGGTCGTAGAGCTCGTCAAACCGGTCGCCTCTTCGGTGATCGAACTCGGGGCTGAGCTGACCATCCTCGACCCGGAAGCCTGAAATTGCCTTGTAACGGCCGGAGAGAATGGCGCGGCTTTCGAAACTCACACGGTCGCCATTGTGTGCCCGGGCAACCGATGTGAACGCGAGCACGGGTCGAGTACCCGGCCCTGTTTCCTCATTCTTGATAATTGGAATGAGGCTCTCCCCGTCATACCCACGTGGTTCTCTTCGAGATAGGAGGTGTATCAAGGTTGGAAACACATCGATCAGCCGCACTCGATTGGAATACCGTGAGCCATGGTGGCGAGAGAGCTCGCTTCCCTCGGGAAACTTGATGATCAGCGGAACCCGCAGGACTTCGTCGTACAACTGCACGGAATGCTGTGTGCCACCGTGTTCCAGAAACTCCTCGCCGTGGTCGGCAGTCACGATAACGAGTGCATTGTCCCACGAGCCTTGTTCCTGCAGGGCGAGCTTCAGCTCCCCGAATGCCCTGTCCCAATCAAAACCTTCGGCGAGGTAGTACTCGTGCAGCCGGGTGACCTGGTCGATGTTCAGCGGCTCCCAGTACCAGGCACTCTCGCGTGGGTCCGGGTCGGTGTAGTCTGCCAGGCCAAGGTGGCTGAGAGCTTCGTTCGATGGCCGGTATGGCGCGTGGAGACCCGCCACATGGTTGTAGACAAAAGCCTTCTCGGTTGGAGAAAGGGTCGTCGGTAGCGTCTTCTCCTGATACTGAAAGCCCTGGATGAGGCCATCACCTTGTCGGACATGGGCGGTAAACAGGTTGGTGTAAGTGTGATAGTCCAGGCCTGCCAGGTATTCTGCCATCGTAAAGAACCGAAAGTCCAACCCGCGGCACAACTCGGTCCCTTCCGGAAAAATTTTGAGGACGCAGTGCTTCACCCCGAGCCGGGAAGGCCAGAGTCCGGTAAAAAGCGAGGACACCGAGATTTTGGTGAAAGGTGCCTGAGAATATGCATAGTCAAAATACACGTTTTCTCGAGCGAATCGGTCGAGGTTCGGCGTGACCGGTGTGCCGTTATGGTAAGTGCCTATGACATCTTGTCTGAGAGCATCAACCACGAAGAAATAGATCATGTTCGGATGGGCGACAGCTGTGTCTTCCTGTTCCCGACACGCCGCTCCGAACGCCAGCGCAGAAACCAAGACGATCACGATTGTTTTCAATTTCATGACCTCAGATACTCGGGCAAAAAACCAATGGTGGCAAGCATGCGAAGAAACCCGCGAAGAGATCAGGCATAGTGCCCTCGCCAGATGAAACACAAGGCCAGATTATCACCCTCCGTCATTGGAGGTAGCCAAGTGACCGCAACCCCGAAATCGTCTCGTCCGGCAAAACCGCGGATTCCGCAGACGGGAAATCAACTCTCCAGATGTACACGCCCCTCCGGCTCCCGATCTCCTGCGGAAGGCCATCGCGCATGAAAAGGCCAACGGTTGCCTGATCAGCTGGCCCGAGGTGGAACTGCCCACTTTCCGCACTGGCCCCGTCGTCGCCCAAAAACACCATGCCCCTCTCCGGTGGCAAGCCATTGATCTGCAGGTCGAAACCGACCAGCCCGTCCGGATCACTTGGTCGGAAATGGATATGCAGCGCTTCACCGTGAAGAGTGGCATTGATCTCGAGTCGTTTACCGCCGTCAGCGACTCGGACCGGCACCATCGACGACTCCACCGCAAAGCCGCTCGGGCAGGGGGCCACAGCCCAGGCAATCGACCCCAGCTGTCTCATCGACGGCACACAGTGGTAGTCGACCGCGCCATAAACTGCCGACTGCAACTCAACTCTCGAGGAGAATTCGGTCGACTCGCCGCCCGGATCGAAAAACAAATGCCAGCCCGCGATCTGGGAAATTACGGATCGCTCAATCTCAACCCGTAACCGGTACGCATTTTCAGGATAGTCTGCAATGACGTCGTCCCGTTCTGTTGGATCGTGATGGAGGTCGAAAAGCCGGCAGATCTGCCGTCCCCGGTTTAGCCGCGGACCGGAGTAGATAATCTTGAACCGATTTTCGAGTCTGATCGTTGCCAGATTGGGGTTCAGAAAAGAGACGGCCATGGTGTGAGGAGGATCGGTCATCTCACCGCGGGCGAGCCCCAGGATGCTCTGGCCATCCAGTTCTCTGGAACTTTTGATCCCGCAGAAATCTAAAACGGTCGGGAAGAGATCAACAAGTTCGACCTGATCATCGATCGTGAGGCGTTGAATTCCCGGCCCGTTTACGATGAGTGGCACATGGATGTTTTCCTCATAGAGATCCTTCCCATGTCCAGGTCGGTCGTGATCCCACAGCGCATGCCCGTGATCTGCTGTGACAATCAAGAGCGTATCGTCGAGGATTCCAGTCTTCGAAAAATGTTGCAGGAGGGTCCCCAGGTGGTGATCAGCGTGGCT
>CBDTWX010000065.1:0-15636 GCA_965364305.1 uncultured Thermoanaerobaculia bacterium | reverse complement strand
GGGAAAGTAGCCGGTGGCCATTCGATGTCAAGGGCAAGCCGGTCAAGCCGGTGCGTCGCACCCTTGACATCGAATGGCCACCGGCTTGAGGGAAGGCATGAACGACCCCGAGGTGACCATGTCCAACGTCCTCAACAACGCCAACCTCATTGCACATGAGAAAGCCCTTCAAGCTGCTGGAAAACTTCAGTCTCGATTCACCTCACCGAATTCCGAATGAGCCCAACGTTCAAACGGTTCAACGTATCGCCTTCGGGGCGGTGATGTCGAGCGTCCGGTCCGGCGCCCTCACCACGATCTGAGACGGGTTCTTCCCCGCGGGCGGCGATTCGAAACGCAGGGCGACACCAGCGTCGAGAACTCCGCCGAACCGTTCCACCGCGCCTTCCATTTGGCTCAACGTCTGCAACATGAAAAGTCGACCGCCTGAAATCGATGTGATCTGCTGGAGGTTCTTGCGCATCTTTTTTCTGAAACCCTCATCCCACAGGGCCATCACCAGGACCGGTATGCCGGCTGTTTCCACCGCCGCCGTGGTCTCCCGCCAGGCATCTTTCGAGGGTTCGATTCTGCCGTCGGTCAGAACGAGGAGGAAAGTTCGGCCGCGCCGATCTTCGAATCTACCCAATGACTTCCGGATCAGGGCGGCCAGATCGCCTCCGGCGGGAGTGAGGATCGCCTCGTCCATACGTTGCGGATCCACATCCCAATCGCTCGTGTCTCCTGAGGTGGCGACGAATAGACTGCCGAGGTCACCTCCGGCGCGCCCCACGAGGGGGGCGAGATCCCTGCTGACCTGACCCCACAGACCGACGTTCTCGTCCGAGAGGTCGACCGCTAGTCCAAGCGACAGGGGTGCGTGGTCGGAGTCACCGAGGTCGGTGACAGGCACCCGGGACCCACCAACGAGCAGCTCGAGATCGTCCGGTTCGAGCCCCGGCACCGGTTGCCGACTCCGCATCACGATCACCGTCAGATCGGTCGAATCGGGATCCGCATCTCGCCATTCGTCGTACGCATCGAGGATCTCCGTTGACGGCCCCGTGGGTAGCGCGGCGAGCGCCGTCGAAGTCGGCGGCGCGGGTTCGCTGCGCAGAGGCTCCACGGCGGACGCAGGCTCCTGGGAACGCAGGGGTTCAACAACCGGAGGAGGTTCAGACTGGGTGGCTGGTTCGCTCACGATCTCGGATTCGGCGACTGAAGGCGACGGAGCCGCCTCGGTCCTTGCGGCGCTTGCAACACCGGATGTGGCCGCCAGAGCGATCTCGGATTCGGGTTCCGGAGGTGCCGGAGATTCCGCCACCGGCGCGGCCTCGACGGTCTGCGGTTCGAAATTCGGCTCTTCGGGTGTCGCTTCGTCGGCTACGGTCTGCGGTTCACCGTCGGAAAATGCCCCGGCCTTGTCCTGCAGCTCGTCGTCAATGCCCTCCGGCTCCGCCGGGCTCTCGCCACTCACAGCTCCCTCGTCGGCGGAAACTCCAGAAGACATCACCGGTTCCGAGTGCGAAGGCGCAGGCGTGGCGGGTTTTGGCACCGACGTCGCCGCGGCGGCGCCCGCAACGGCGTCAGTGGCCTCCGGCCGATCGGCATCGGGCGCAGGTTCCGGAACCACGGTTGTTTGCACCAACGTCGTCGAGGCGGCATCCGGTCCGTCAAGCGCCGGCACCCGAACCTTTCCAACCCACAGTCCAGAGTCCTTGCCACTGGAGCTCTTGATCTCCACCCGCAAGTCGTGCTCACCCGGTGGCCATGTTGTCTCGATCTCGGCGCTGCCGTCGTTCTCGAGGCTGATGGCCCACAAAGGGCTCTGGCCCGGCGGCGTGTCACCGTCCAGCTCTATGCGAACCATGGCGTTACTGCCGATACGCATTCGATCTTCCGGCGACACTTGGACAAACACCGCAACGAGGGTGCCGTCGCCGTCGGCACGTTGCGGCTGCACCTCGACCCGCATCGCGACGGGTGCGGAGGCCGCAACCGTCAGCGCTCCAACCAGCAATACAAGCAGCAGATTCGGCTTGGTTTTTCTCATTGACACTCCTGCTGCGATTGTCGCACGGCCGGACGGTGATGACACAACTCGTGATCGTTGCGCGGTAATAGGATCAATCGGACGGCGACGAGGTCGAGTGCAAAGCGAAGAGCGCGCCCTGTGGATCCAGACACTGGGCGATGAGGTCACCGCCCGGAACTTCCATGGGTCCATTCACGACCTCGCCCCCGAGTTCCTTGACCTTTTCTACCGCAGTGGTTACGTCTTGGACCGAGATGTAATAAAGCCACATCGGCGGTCCGGGCATCTCATCCGGTTTGTTGAACATGCCACCGAGGGCTTCACCCCCACGGCCGTAGATCTGGTATATCCCGGCCTCGCCCATGTCCATTGCGTCCTGGGGCTCCCAACCGAAGAGATCGGAGTAGAAAGCGAGCGCTCCTTTGTAATCCGAGGTGGCAAGCTCGTTCCACGAAAACCGGCCCAGGGGCGATGGTTCCTGAGCACCCTGCTCCTCACCCGTCGAGCCATAAACGGCAAACGCCGCGCCCTGCGGGTCTGCCAAGACGGCAAAGCTCCCCGCCCCGGGGACGTCGGTGGCTTCCTTCAGGATCTTGCCGCCGGCTCCTTCGACCCTGGCTGCGGTTGCATGGACATCCTCCACTGAGACGTAGGCCATCCAGTGCGGCGGAACCCCGGACTCGCGCACATCCTCGGGCATCTCGATCACGCCTCCAAGCGGTGTCTCCTTGTTGGTCCACATCGTGTAGGGCGCATGTCCGCCTTCCCACGCCTGGGTTCCCCAGCCCACGAGCTTCGTGTAGAACTCCTCGGCGGCAGCAGGTTCAGTCGTCGTCAGGTCGTACCACACGAATCTTCCGGTTTTTTCGGCAGTTGACATCCTCGATTCCTCCTTGTTGGTTTTTAGATTCAATATCACTACGAAATGATTCAAGCGAAGTTTCGCAAGGTCCCCAAGAAATCGCCGGGTCAGTTCTCGAGGACGAAGCGGAGGGCCTTGCCGAGCTCGCGCTCGGTGTCGCGAGGGAAGTTGTGACCGGTGCCTTGGACGACACGAAGCTTCACTTCGTACCCCGCATCGTCGTAGTCGGCCGCCGCACGCCGAACCTGGCTGATGGCGTTGTCTCGCGCGCCCACCATGAAGTAAAAGGCTGGTTCATCTCCGTCCGCGGTCGGCGGTTGGTCGATGTCCGGGATGTAGCCGCCCGCCATCGGAATGACGCCTGAGAACACGTCCGGGTGTCTCGTGCCGAGCGCCATTGCCATGAAACCCCCCTGCGAAAACCCCGTCAGCACGATCCTGTCGCGGTCGATCTCGTACTTTTCCTTCACCTGATCGAGGGTCAGCATGACGATCGTTTCGGTCTCGTCGAGGTCCCCCCAGGCACGACCCTCGCCAACCACCCGAGCGCCAAACGGCACCGCGAGAATGGCGCCGAGCTTTCCTGCGGCAGGCCCCCACAAGTCTGGATAGTGTTCGCCATAGTCGCCATACCCGTGGAGCGCGATGACCAGCGGCGCCGGAGACTTCGGGTCGTGTCCCTTCGGGGCGACGATGAGAGGTGGCGACAGTTTTGCGGCCTCGAGGATCTGATTTCGCTTCCGGAGGTGATTCTCTACGATTGCCCTGCGCACGCTGTCGTCCCCGGGAAGATCACGGACACTGTCGAGGTCTGAATCCGCATCGAGGTGCGCCAGCTGAAGGAAGCCGCTCGCCGCTGCTCGACCGAGCCAGTGCAAGGCCTCGTGCCGGTCTCCGTTCAGAGCATAGATACAGGCCAGGTTGTACTGCACAATCGGGTGATCGGGCATGAGCTGAACAAGCTCGAGGCCAAGATCGATTGCGCGTGTCCAATCGCCCTGCCGATAGGAATCGGCAAAGGCCCGTTGCGTGGCCTGGATTTCTACTGACTTCCCGGCGACTCCCTCAGCCGGAATGAGCAGGGTGGCAACGACGACCGCACCAGTCACGATTCGATTCAGGACTCTCATCTCTCCCCCCGGGCATTCGGTTGGAAGGATGTACGCAACGCCGTCTTCTCTTGTTTCGTTCCACAGTTTTTCAATCACGTTTTTGAGACTGCGGGACTCATTCCGCATCGAGCTCTTGACAAACTTCTACATACGTCATAGATTCTTCTACAGATGTAGAAAGGGGTGGATCCATGCGGCTCAGCAACTCCGAATGGCAGATCATGAATGCGGTGTGGGAACGCCACCCGGCAACCGCTCGTGAGGTGTCGGAGCGGCTCCCAGACAACAAATGGGCCTATACCACGATCAAGACCATGCTCACGCGACTGGTGGCGAAGTCCGCGCTGAGCGAACGCAAGCGGGCCAACACGAGCGTCTACGAGCCTCTGATCACCCGCGACCGAGCTCGGCGCTCTGCAGTCTCATCACTCATCGAAAACGCGTTCGACGGAGCAGTCGAGCCATTCCTCGGCTTTGTCGCAAAGAACAGCAAGCTCAGCGAAGAGCAGCGTCGAGAGCTGCTTGAAGCTATTGAACGCGAGGAGACGGGCTCGGAGGAGGAACGATGATCGGCGCAATCAACCACATCGCGGAGCTCTGGTGGGGATGGATGGGGCCGATGTTGTGGCAGGTCAGCCTGCTGATCTGGGCGCGACGACAGATCAAACACGTTCGCGAGCTGTGCTGTGACCTCACCGTAGCCAGCCACTTGAGGGAGAAGACCATGGAGTACCGAAAGACCCTCATCGACACCGCCCGCCGACTTCTCACCGAAAGCAACGAGCCGGAACTCGCCCTGCTCGGTGTGTTCGAAGAGCCGTTTCGGCTCGTGGCCCGACTCCGGTGGCTCGAGAAGGAGACCTGGCGCCGTCGCAAACCTGCGCTGTTCGCGGCGACGATGGTTCTCGTGATCGGTATCCCGGTGCCGCTTCCGATGGCCTCCGCCGGTGACTCCGGGAGCCTCGACGACTCCCTCAAGATCGCATCGAAGGCGCCGCGGTCGCTTCGCGATGCCGGAAGCTCGCTCGGTCCCCGAAGGGGCCAGGCGGTGTACATCCGCAACGAGTTCGTCGCCCAGGTACTCGTCCTCGGTTTCGCAACCAACACGGAGCTCGTCGCAGTCTCCGAAACCTGGGTCGGCGACGAGATCATCGCCGCCACCGAACGCGGCAAAACAGTGATCATCGACCGGCGGGGAGACCGGATGATCTACATCGACCACAAGAACCGGTTCTGGACGGAGACCTCTTTGCCGATCGATATCGAACGGGATCTCTGCGAGCACTCGTTGCAACGTCGCCACGAGCGGAAATCCTCGGGCGAGGTCATCGAGACCCGGCGCACGCGACGAATCCTCAGACGCAAGTGTCGCGAGTACCTCGTCCACTCGTGGCACGTCAGGGACGGCCGAATCAACACCGAGGAGAACATCAAGGTGTGGGCGAGCACCGATATGCCCTTCGACCTCTCCCTCTACGACGACCTGCTGTACAACCTCCGGGTGCTTTACAACCGCGATCCGGTCTATCGAAGTGAGCTCGAGAAGATCGAGGGTTTTCAGATGGGTCTCGAGATGCGCGCCGGGAATTTTTTCCGGGGCCAGAGATACGCCGATGAGACCGTCGTGATCGAGCAGCGCACGCCGCCACCGGAGACCTTCACCCCACCGGTCGGCTATGAACGCCGGGAGCGGATCGAAGAACTCGAGTTCTGATATTCGTCATCGACCCCGGGTTCATGGATAATGCCCGGATCCCGAAGGCCGTCCTTTCGGGGTCCGGAGGCGCGATGCATCTCGCTGCGAAAATCACACAGGACACGACCTTCGGCCCGAGATGATCGAGGCCTTCGGCACCGCCTTTGCCAGCACGGTGGCCGCGATCGCGGTCATCTTCCTCGTCATCCTCGTCTCCGGGCTGATGGTTCGGCGCAGAATCATCTCGCAGGCGCAGATCGGCGGGCTTTCGGCCGCAACGGTCAACATCTTCCTCCCGTGTCTGATCTTTTCCAAGGTCATCACCACCCTTAACCCCGCCGAGCTGCCCGGGTGGTGGGCGCTTCCACTGTCCGGCATCGTGATGGCCCTCGCGGGCACCGGACTCGGTGCGCTCGTCTTTGCGCGCCGTCTCAGCGAAAAGCGAAATTTGTTGCCTCTGGCAGGAATGCAGAATGCCGGATATCTGGTGCTGCCGATCGGTCTGGCCCTCTTTCCAGATCGATTCGACACCTTCGCCCTCTATGTTTTTCTTTTTATTCTCGGTTACAACCCGATTTTGTGGAGCCTCGGCAAGCTACTGGTTTCCGGCGACGGCGGCACCCGGCCCGGCTGGCGAGATTTCGTCACCCCACCCTTCGTCGCCAACCTCGTCGCCATCGCTGTCGCGCTGAGCGGCGCCGGCAAAATCATACCGGGGCCCGTTCTCGGGGCGATTGACCTTCTCGGCACGGCTGCGGTTCCGGTTGCAGCCCTCGTGCTCGGTGCGGTGCTCGGGAGCATCGACGTCCGCCTGCGCTCGCACATCTCGGACACCGCCCGCGCGCTCGGCGTCAAACTCGTGCTCCTACCGGCCTTGACAGTGCTTCTCCTCCACATGACGGGTCTCCACCTCTCCAACCCCTTGCTCGCCGAGTTCTTCGTTATCGAGGCGGCATCGGCGCCGGCGGTGGCGTTGGTGCTCCAGGTTCGGACCTATGGCGGAGACGAACGAAGGGTCGGCAGCGTGATGTTTTATTCGTACCTGGCCTGCACTCTCACCCTCCCTGCGTGGGTCGCGATCTGGAGGTTGACGGTTTCGGGCTGAACGTCGAACGTTAGAACGTTGAACGCGCCAACGTGCAACGTCCTAACGAAAACCGGGGCAGAGGATTCCTCCCCTGCCCCGGCGTCGTGTTGGTGGTGTCACGGTATTTCGGGAGCACCCGCGCGTTCTTCGGTCGGCTCGACCGGTGGTGTCGGCTCCAAGGCCTCGGCGATCTTCACGATTTCGGCCTCGAACCCTGAATGGCCCTCGTTCTCGGCCGTCACGGCCATCGACGCGGGTTCCGTCCAGCCAAAGGCCTGGTGGAGTTCCGCAAGCTTGGCCTGAACCCTGGCGGCGTTGGACGAGCCCATCCTCAGCAGGTGCTTCTGGGCGCCGGTGAGCCGTTCGAGATCGTCCTCCGCAAATGCGTAGACGATCGCCCGTTGCTCGACCTCGATCTGACCGGAGGGAACGTCGACCTCGAGCAGATGGTCAACCGCCTCACGCAGACGACTTTCGAAGGTATCGCTCGCCCAACCAACCTCCTGGTAGATGGCTTCCAACTGCGGTCTGAAGAGTCTGTACAGCTCGACAGCACCCTCGGTGTCGAACGATTCGAAGACGTCCGCCACCAAACCGTATCGGCGATAGCTCCCGGCCGCGATGACCAGCTGTCCCTCGTGTTCTCGCACCAGGAACGGCCTCGATGGCTCGAGGAATTCGACCTCGTCACGAGGGCTGTATCCACCGGCGATGGCATCGACCGCAAGAACGAATCGGCGCAGGAGACGGTCGTTCAGCAGATACGCGGCGAACTTCGGATGGGAAGAGAGGCGTGCCACCGCGGCCCGAACCGGCCCATCGTCCTGATCGGTGTCGAGACCAGCCTCGACGATCTGCGAAGCGGCGGCGATGGTTGGCGTCGGCGTCGATGCGTTGAGCTCGGTCACCACCACCCGGGCGCGCTGGGGAGCGTCAACCGTAATTCCAGAGGAGAGCCACATTATCGCCGCGACCAGGGCCACAGCAAGAACCACACACGCTCCCACCGCTGCAAAAATCCTGTTGTCCTGTTCCATGAGGACCTCCTTTCATATCCCACGTTGACGGGCAGATGAGGTTCGCGAAGGGCGGGAATGGGGCAGCCGCGAGGATCTTCGTGGCGATGAAAAGGCAGTGGCCGACTCTCCTTGAATTCTGAATTCGGAATTCTGAATTCGGAATTCCCGCCCTCCCACCCCTGTGAGCCGCGGGGCAATGTCAACCTCCATCAACGTCTCCGTGTCCGACGGGCGGACACAGACGGCTGCAGGGACAGGAACAGGAATCAGGATCAGGTGCAGTTGTCAGGAGCAGTCGCCAAGGGCGGTTGTCAGGGCATGTGAGGCCGTCGTGGCCACCACAAAATGTCGGCGCGGATCGCTTTTCCCGCCCCCGTTTCACTGTTGCTTTCAGCTGCCGCCGACCTCTGCCGCTGTTTGCTGGCGCTGCCGCTGTCCGCTGTCGCTGACGCCTGTCTCTGGATCCTGTACCTCGCACCTGTCGGCGGATCCAGCATCCAGTATCCAGTATCTGGGATCGGGCGGAGGGCGGTGCTACTGCACCGAGAAACTGACCGTCACGAGGTAGTAGACCGCAACCGGCTTGCCTTCGAGGGTCGCGGGCTTGAATCGCCACTTGGACACCGCCTCGACCGCAGCCTCAGTGAGACCGGAGGGGAGACCCTTGAGGACCTTGATATCGGTCACGTTGCCGACCTTGTCGATGATGGTCTGCAGAATGACGACCCCCTGCACCCGCGCGTGTCGCGCCTCCTCTGGGTAGTGGGGGTCGGGCGAATGCACCCGTACCGGAGCGAGGATGTTTCCGCTGATCTGCATCGGACCGATGGCCGGACCGGCAGGGCCTTTTGGAATCACCACCGAGTCACCGACCTCCGGAAAATCAAGATCCGAAGTTTCCACGGCATCGTCGCGGACGATCGGTTCGGGGTCGTCGGGCGTTGCGTCTGGCACCGGCACCATCCGCGCTTTCGGCTTGGGAACCCTTTGCTGAACCCTGGGTTTCGGGGGTTGTTGGAACTGCACTGCCTTGAGGCGGTACACGCGCGGAACGCTGCCAACCTTGAGAATCTTCTCTTCGTAATAGGACGGAAATGCGATGAAGAAAAGGACGACGTGGAAGACAATCGCCGCGGCGACGCCGAGCCGCACCGCCCTCTTGCGCAACGGTTCGTCCTCCTCCTGAAGACGGAGCACCACCGGATCGAGCGAGTTGTAAGGCCGTGTCCAGGGGCGTTCACGCCTCTGCGTCAGTCGACTCTCTCCGATCCGCATCGTTTCCTTCCCGCCCGATCATGGGCGATTACCTGTCTTCTTGCTACGTGGAAGACTGCCTCTTGGTTACCCCACGCGGGCCGTTTTCGACACCATCTACGGACCGCACTTCGACAAGGGGCGCGTCCGGTAAGGGGAACCACCGAAGGGGCTCGAACTCTTCCGGAAGCGTCCCTTTTTCTTCTCCGGAAACAAGCTGGGCCTCCGCCGCCTTGGCGATGCGCCGCCCCTCTTCGAGGTACGCACCGAGTGCTTCTTCGGGTTCGGTGAGGTGCCGACCCCGGTACTCGAGTTGACCGGCGCCGAAGTCCAGCTCATCCAGACCGAGCTCGTGCCGCAGATGGTGGTCGTGATGTCTCCACAACCCACTGTCGACGGAGAATCGATAATAGGGCAGCAGCTTCCAGCCCTCGTCGGCCACCAGATGCACTGCGTCGAGGATGAACTCAAAGACCGCCTCGGAGATGAAGTAGTTGAAGTTGACGCGAATCCACCCCGGCTTGATGCCCTCGCAACCACTGTTGATGGCCTGACGAAAACTCGTCGACCGGGCCATATCAATACCGAGAAGCCGATGACCGTACGGCCCGGCACACGAACACCCACCCCGCGCCTGGATTCCAAAGAGATCATTGAGCAACGCCACAACATAGTTGTGATGGAGAAAACGGTCCCCTCGCTGGATCAAAAAGGAAACGATCGAGAGACGCTTGGCCTCCTCGTTGCCGAGAATTCGAATCCTCGGATTGGCCGACCAGGACGAGATGGCTCGCTCGACAAAGGACTCCTCGAGCGCCTCGATGACATCTTCGCCAACCGCCGTTTTGAGCTTGAAGACGAGACCTGCGCGAATCGACTCGATAATCGCCGGCGTGCCGCCCTCCTCGCGGGTCGCCGGGTCGCTGATATAGCTGTGATCCTTCGCGCTGACGTAGGTCACGGTCCCGCCTCCGGGTACTGTGGGCACGCGGTTGGTCACCAGAGCCCGTTTCACAACAAGCACTCCCGGCGTACCTGGACCCCCTACGAACTTGTGTGGCGATATGAAGATCGCGTCCTTGAAACACGATCGATCACCGTCTTCACCCCTCGGGTTCATATCGATCTCGACATAGGGTGCTGCGGCCGCAAAGTCCCAAAACGAAAGGGCATCGTGGCGGTGCAAAAGCGCGGTCAGCGAGTCCGTGTTGGAAACGATGCCCGTAACATTGGAGGCGGCGGAAAAGCTCCCGATCTTGAGCGATCGATCCCGGTAGGCCATCAGCTCGCGTTCAAGGTGGCGCTCGTCGATGCGCCCGTCCCTGTCCTCATCGATGACGACCACATCGGCGATGGTCTCGCGCCACAGAATCTCGTTCGAGTGGTGTTCGTAGGGTCCGATGAAGACCACCGGCCGCTCCTCGTCCCTAATTCGGCTGGAGAGTTCGAAGCGCTCATCGAGGTCGGCCGGCAGCCGAATGTTGAGAATCTCGATCAGCTTATTGATCGCTCCGGTGGCGCCGGACCCACAAAAAATGACGACGTCGGCATCGGTGCCGTTGACGGACTCGAGGATGATCCGTCGGGCATCTTCCCGGAATCGCGTGGTCTGGAGACCGGTGGTCGAGGTCTCGGTGTGGGTGTTTGCGTACAGCGGCATCACCTCGTCGCGGATGAAATCCTCGATGAAGTGAAGCGATCTGCCCGACGCCGTGTAATCGGCATAGGTCACCCTCCGGGGGCCAAACGGACCGTCGACCGCACGGTCGTCCCCGATGATGGAGCTTCGAATATTCTCGATCAGTTTCGCAACGCGCTCATCCACAGTCGTCCCTCGTTCTCAGATGATCAGGATACTCAATCTTTCCAAGATCGGGAACGGTCGCGCCAGACGCCGATACCCTGTTTTTCTTTTCGGCTACAATAATCTCCGGGCAGATCATCGGGGATGCTGGGAGGCCGAAGGGAGGCTGAATGACCACCAAGACGAAATACGGCGGGAGGGTCAACCCAAGACGCAAAAGAAGAATACGCCGAAAATATATCGTCGACCGAAGGCGGCAGCTGGCCGCAACCGTCCGGGTGGCCGCTCTGGTGCTTTTCCTCCTGCTCGCCCTGAATGTCGTGATAGCGTGGCAATCCCATACCGCTGCAACTCAGATCATGTCCACTGATCCCGATATCGGGGAAAGGCTGCACCTTGCCAACCAACGCAACATTGCAGTCCTCGCGGGGATTTCGCTCGTCGTTCTTGCGATGGTTGTCGTTCGATCGATCATGCTGTCCCACCGCACCTCTGGCGCGGTGGTCAAGATTGCCCAGAGCCTCGAAAAAATCTCCGAGGGTAACCTCGAGTTCGAGCTCAGGCTGCGATCCGAAGACTCCCTCAGGGCCGTCGAGGATGGGTTCAACGAGATGATGGAGGTTCTTCGCCTGCAGGCAAAAAGAGACCAAAGAGCGATGGAAAAGCTCGCCAACGACATCGAGGAGCACGGCAGCCCGGTCGATGCCGAAATGCTCCGCAGACTGGCCGCGGAAAGGGGAAAGACCTCGGGGTGATGCACCAACCCGAGGCGTCTCGCGCCGCCGCTCACTTCTTCTTCGGAGGGAAGTTCTTCAACAGTTTGGTGATCGACTTCGTAATTCTCTTCCCGGAGGGGTTGACGCTCCGAACCTCGCCCTCGAGGGTCCCGACCCACACCAACTGGTGCGTACGGGCATCAACTATATCGAGAACGAGCGTCCCCTTCTTATACGACCGGACCTCGGTGTACCCGTAGTTGAAGCCGCCCCAGTAGCCGTATCCCCACGGCGAGTACGGGCTGTAAGCGACGTGGTTGATCTGCAGCTCATCGCGAGCGCCAAAAAAATAGGTGAGCATGAGATCGGTTTGTGGGGGTGCTGGGGATGGATCGAGCCCTTTCTCGGCCAAGACCTCCTCGGTCACCCGCCGTAGCCGCATTCTGAGGTGTTCCGGTAGCTGAGCTTCGATCGAGTTGTCGCGTTCCAGCCAGGCATAGGTCGAGTACGCTGAAAAATCGACCGAGGGGTCGTAATCAAAAACGACTTTCGCCCAGGCATAGCCGGCGAACAGAGCACACAGAGCCCCGAAGATCATCGCAAATCGAATTCCAAGCTTCACATCGATCTCCCTTCCCAGAACTGACAGGGTAGCAGAGGAAGAAACCGATCATTCAGTTGTTATACGGTAGAGTGCTCGAATAACGACAACCGGAGGGCAGCGTGGCTGGACAACGACATTTCACCCCTGAGTTTTTCGCGTTTTTGAGGGACCTCAAAAACAACAACAATCGGGAATGGTTTCAGGCCAACAAGGAACGCTACCGGGCCGAAATACAAGCGCCGCTGCTTCGCTTCATCTCGGATTTCTCCGAGCCTCTCAGCGGCATCTCAGAACACTTCGTCGCCGACCCTCGGCCGTCCGGGGGATCCATGTTCAGGATCTACCGCGACGTCCGATTCTCGAAGGACAAGAGCCCTTACAAGACGCATGCTGCCGCACAGTTCCGCCACCGCGCGGGGAGAGACGTTCACGCCCCCGGTTTCTATCTCCACCTCGAGACCGGTGGGATTTTTGCTGGAGCGGGTCTTTGGCACCCCGACCGGTCGGCGCTGGATCAAATCCGAACGGCGATTGTCGAACGGCCCGACGACTGGCGCGCCGCACTCAGCGACGCTTCATTTGCCCAACATCACGAACTGAGCGGCGAAAGCCTCAAGAGGGCGCCGCGCGGTTACGACCCCGAGCACCCGCTCATCGAGGACATCAAAAGAAAAGACTTTGTCTGTGTGCAGCGCTTCACCCAGAAACAAGCCACATCGACGACCTTCCTCGACACCTTCGCGGCCTCCTGTCGGGCCGCGAGCCCATTCGTAAGGTTTCTGACCGAGGCGATCGGTCAACCGTTTTGATTTCGGAGTTTGGAATTCGAAATTCGGAACTACTCCCCACCCACCCGGATGCAGGATGCACCAAGATCCCGAGATCCGAGCACGGTTGTGTCAAAAGGCGAGTGTTCATATCCTGATTTCTGTATCTGGGTGGGCGGTTGGGCGGGTGAAACCTGAATCCTGTATCCGGGTGGGAGGGTGGGCGGGAATGCCTAAATCCTCATTCCCATTTCTTCATTTTCCGTAGGTTCGCATCGCGACATACTCCCGCACTCCGTGCCGCAGCACAAAGGAGTGCTCGATTTCGAAACCCTCGAGCAGCCGCTCGACGGCTGCAGGCGGCACATTCGGAGCCCCACGCCGAACCGTGGTCACCTGTTCATAGGCAAGCCGGTCGTCACTGAGGATCCTGTAGCGGTTCGGGATTCCCGGCATGGTTTCGGTGGCGTGAACAATCGTGTGGAGCAACGCACCCGGTCGGCAGAGGCTGCCTACGGCTTCGAGGATATCCCGGGCTCTCGCCTCCGGTAAATAGTCGAACAGATCCCAGCCGAAAACCACATGGAAAGACCGACTCCTCGCGCGGCTGAGCGCGCGGAGCGTGGCCAACCCCCTCTCCAAGGCTGGAAGCTCGGCTCCACCATCGGATGACCCCTCGCCGACGAGGTCAACGATCTGCATGGCCTCGGCGAACGACGAGAGGTACGTCACGTTGTCGCTGATCGCCGGGCCAAGATCAAGCACCCTGCACGAGCCGTCCGACGGCACAGCCGCGAGAACTGCCTTCATCCCGGGCGAGCGATAGCTGAAGATCGCCGGCTGCGGGTCGTCCGCTTCATTTTCTTCGGAGCGATCGGTCAGCTCGATCCCGGATCGACGCCACGGAAGCTGCATCACCCTACGATGAAGTGGAGAGCGCCTTCTTCGAGACCCCGGTCGTCGCTCCTGCGGTATCGGATCGATCATCGCCGATCTTTGCAGGCTCCTTCACGACTGCGGCGTCCTTTTTCGCCGGCGCCTTTTCCGGATCCTGTTTTTCGATCTTTGCGGACGAGTCCATCTCGATAGCCCCCCGAAAGACCGCACCATCCTCGAGAGTCACCCGCGGCGCAGCGATGCTGCCGTTCACCTTGGCCGTCTGGCGAAGGATGATCTGATCCTGGCCACGCAGATCTCCCTCGACCTCGCCTTCGACGACGACCATCTTGCCGTGAACATCGGCCTTCACCCGACCGTTGGTCCCGATCGTAACGTTGTGTTTGGCGAGATTCACCTTGCCGTCGATCCGGCCCTGAATGACAAGATCTTCGTCACCCGACACGTTGCCCTTGATCGTGATCGAAGGACCAATCGTGGCCGGCCCTCCACCCTTGCTGGACGCCGGCTTCCGCGACCCCACCGCGTCCTGCAATGCACGCGGCTGCGTCGGAGCAGCATCGCTACCGTCTTTCTTGAACATGATCATCCTCCCTGCAGCACCGATGGGGCACGCAGACCACGTTAGACTCTTCGAAGCAATACTTTCCGTGCCCGAGGTCACGCCACATCCCGTTTTGTTACAGATCGTCCATGCATGCCATCGGGAGCTCGTCAGCCCCCGTTATTCTCGCTGACTCCGTCATTCATTGTTCAGGGGATCGGTGTAAGCTCGTCACATGACAACGGAGATCGTAGTCTTTTGAGCTCATCGATGAGCAGCCCGACATCCCGAGAGGTGTTTCGGTTCGGCATTTTCGAGCTCGACACCCGCATTGGCGAGCTTCGCAGGTCGGGTGTCAGAATCCGCCTCCAGGAGAAACCACTCCAGGTTCTGATGATGCTTCTCGAGCACCACGGAGACATCGTGACTCGAGAAGAGCTGCGTCAGCGACTGTGGCCGGAGGAGACCTTTCTCGAGTTCGATGACAACCTCAACACGGCGATCAGCAAATTGCGTAACGTCCTCGGCGATACCGCGACGAGTGCCCGATACGTCGAGACTCTCCGCGGTCGCGGCTATCGATTTCTTGGCCAGGTCGAGACGCCTTCCGTCATATTGGCGGAACCGGCGGCCGTTTCCAATTTCGCCAAGACAATCCTTCGTCTTCGACGCACCAAGGGCGTCGCAATCGGCGGCGCCATCGCCGTCGTAGTTGCGGTGGTCGTGACCCTGATGCTCACGACGGCGGTGCTCGGACCCCTGGAGCTGGAGTCGATCACCCCACTGACCACGACACCCGGTCTGGAGTCCCGGCCGAAATTCTCTCCGGATGGTACCCGAGTGGCCTTCACGTCGGACGCGCTCGGCAACATGGATGTCTGGGTTCGTCAGCTGGTCGCCGGTCCGCCAGTTGTGCTCACACGAAACCACGAAGGTTACGACGGCAACCCGGTGTGGTCGCCCGATGGTTCGTGGATTGCGTTCGCCTCGGATCGCGAGGGTGGTGGAATCTTTGTCATGACGGCGCTCGGTGGGCCCCCGAGACGCCTGCTGGCACTGGCCATCGCGCCAGACACTGAGGTCCTTGGCTCGGTCCCTACTCTCGCGTGGTCACCGGATGGTTCGTCGATCGCCTGCGCCACGGGCATCAAGCAGGAGAGAGCCCTGATGCTCGTGCCAAGCGCAGGAGGAGCACCGCAGAACGTGTTGATTTCCGTGGCACAAACCCGGCTAGGCCTTGCCGCCATCTCGCGCCGGATC
>CBDTWX010000064.1:0-15647 GCA_965364305.1 uncultured Thermoanaerobaculia bacterium | reverse complement strand
CATCATGGGCTCGGACGTGGCCGAGTCGATGAATCTCGACCCGATCGCCTCGGTCCGCCACTGGGCGGTCGCTGGTGTTGAACCGGATGTGATGGGCATAGGACCGGCCGTCGCCGTCCCCAAGCTGCTCGACAAGGCGGGGCTCACCCTCGACGACATCGATCTGGTCGAGATCAACGAAGCATTTGCCAGCCAGTCGGTCTATTGCGTCAACGAGCTCGGGCTCGACCCCGCAAAGACCAATGTCAACGGCGGGGCCATCGCCACCGGCCACCCGCTCGGCGCCACCGGCGCGATTCTGACCGTCAAGATCCTCGGCGAGCTCGCACGAATCGGCGGCAGACGAGGCATCGTCACCATGTGCATCGGCGGTGGGATGGGGTTTGCGTACCTCTTGGAAATGGCATAGACCCCACCACTGCGATCCACACAACCCGGCCGAGAGGCCGGGTTTTCTTGACCCTGAATGAAGGCACGAATTCGGAATTCGGAATTCGGAATGCCGCCCACCCACCCAGGTACAGGATTCAGGATGCAGGGTCAGCGACAGCCATCAGGGACAGGGATCAGCGCCAGAATACAGGGACAGTCTTCAGCGTCAGGTACAGCGCCAGCGGCAGATTCGGCGCCGGCCATCCCGATCACTGCCTCTGCTGCCGCCTTCTGCCCCTGCTCGCAGACTCTGTCGCCGATCTCCGCCGCTGTCTTCTGTCGCTGATTGCTGTCTCTGTCCCTGGATTTTTCGGGCACGGAGACGGAGACGGGCACGGAAACGAAATTCGCTCAACCGGCAACATCATCTCAATGAAATGTGAGGGCGGGTGGGAATTCCGAATTCCCAATTCCGAATTCCGAACTCCTAATTCTTCCCGATCCGTTGCTCGAGGTTTCGGAGGATCTGGAGCGAAACCGAACGATCGCCAAACGCCCCAACCTTGATCTTGATCGAGGTGTTGTCGAAGTCCATCGCCTCGAGATTGATGGTGACCTTCGTACCGACCGCCATCCTCGCCGTGATCTTGCCCTTGAGCTTGTCAACCGTGTGGTCGATGCCGACGAGCTCGAGGTCCTCGAGGGTGTCGTTGGTCGCCTTGACGACATCCGGCATCGATCCGCCGATAGAAGCCCTGAGCACGCCTTCGGCCTTGCTGTAGCTCGCCTGCGTCCCATCTGGAGTCACCACCGACGACCTGCAACCCAGGAGCATCCCCACACACACCGCGACGATAAATATTTTCTTCATGGGGAGCACCCTACCGGCTCACCCGGAAATTGTCGAGTACCGGCACTTGTCGCCCAACCACGGTGGCTGTAATCTCCCACGGGGGTGTGAGATGCAGGCAAGAATCGCGGTGCGACGTGAGACGAAGAGCACGTGGGAACGGCGATCACCGGTGACACCCGAGCTCGCCCGACGGATGGTGACCGAGGCCGGCCTCGAGGTGCTTGTGCAACCGTCAGCACGGCGCGTTTTTCGCGACGACGAGTACGTTCGCGCAGGCGCCAGGATGGCAGAGGACCTCTCCGAGTCGCCGGTCATCCTCGGCGTCAAGGAGATTTCTCCAAAGCTTTTTCAGCCTGATACCGCCTACGTGTTCTTCGCTCACGTCATCAAGGGCCAGCCCTACAATATGCCGATGCTTCGGCGGATGCTCGAGCTTGGCTGCACTCTCATCGACTACGAAAAGATCTGCGACACTTCCGGACGGCGGCTCATCTTTTTCGGCCGCTTTGCAGGGCTTGCGGGTATGATCGACACGCTGTGGGCTCTCGGGCAACGGCTGAATAGCGAGAGAATCGACACTCCACTCGCAAACATCGAACCTGCGCACACCTACCCCAGCCTTCACGACGCCAAGCTCGCCGTGCGGGCGGTCGGCGAACGGATCGCATCGGAAGGCCTTCCCGATTCGCTGCTCCCCTTGACGGTCGGCGTCGCCGGGTACGGCAATGTGGCAAACGGGGTGCGCGAAATTCTCGCTGAACTGCCGACCCGAGAGGTCGCCCCCGGAGATCTCGCAGGGGTCGTCGAGAATCCGTCGCCTCACTGTATCTACCAGACCACCTTCCGTGAAGAAGATCTGGTCGAGCCCAGGAGCACGAATCAGATCTTCGAGCTTCAGGACTATTACGATCGTCCCGAGCGCTACCGTTCGGTGTTTGACGACTACCTTCCCTACCTGACGGTGCTCATGAACTGCAACTACTGGGACGAGCGCTACCCGCGCCTCGTCACCAAGAACGGGCTGCGCTCGCTCTTCGCCAAGACAGCGCCGCCGCGGTTAAGGGTCATCGGCGATCTCGGCTGCGATGTCGGAGGCGCCGTCGAGTGCACCCTCAAGTGCACGGAGCCTGCCGAACCGGTCTACGTCTACGACCCATTGAAAGGGACCATCGAGTCCGGCGTCCAAGGAACGGGCCCAGTGGTGCTGGCGGTGGACATCCTCCCGGCAGAGTTGCCCCGCGAGGCATCCGAAGAATTCTCGATCTCGCTCTCCCACTTCCTGCCAGCCCTGGCCCGCGCCAATTTCGATGTCGAGTTCTCAGACCTCGACCTGCCGCAGGAGCTCCTCGGCGCGGTGATCGTCCACCGCGGACGCCTCACACCGGATTACGCCTACCTCGAGGAACACCTGGCCGCCGCAGAAAAGGGTTGATTTGCGCAAAAGAACACGATAGGGTCGTGGCCGCTCCGTCGTCACCGACCGGCGCCTCGAGCGTCGGCTTCGAGTGGCGAAGGGCACTTACAATTCGTCGCCGGAAGCCTCGGCTTCCCAAGACCAATCTTCATATCCCTGATCTCTCCGGGTCTCCCGACCCGGTTTTTTTGTGGCCTGCTAACATCGAATTGGGGAGGGCGGCGATGACGTTCTTGGATCGACTGACGCGTTGGGAAGGTATCGTCTTCGGCTTCATGCTCGGAGTGGCTGCTACGGTGGTCGTCTCGATGGCCTACAACGAGATCAACGGACTTTTTCGCGTCTCGCACTGGAAGCGGAGCCTTTACAACCAAAACCTCGAAGACCTCGCGCTCCTCATGGAGGAGGAGCTCGCCACGGCTCGCTCCGCAATGAAAGATGGTGTTGCGCTTGATCTCAGCCACTATCTCGCCGCCCAATACATGCCGATGCTCTACGCCCACCACATGGACTATGCAATGGCGCTGCTCAAGAACCAAGACGTCAATCGGTTCAACAACCTTCGGCAGTACACCCCGTTTCTGACTTTCAACCTGTCGAATCGAGATCTGTCGGGACTCGATCTCCGGGGAGTGGACCTGTCGGGAGCGCAGCTGACCGCAATTAATTTTTCCGGCTCAAATCTTGAGGGCGCAACCTTCGTTCTCGCCGAAATGCCGCGAGCAAATCTCACCGATGCCAATGTGACCCGGGCCATGTTCAACCGCTCCATCCTTTCCAGCGCCATTTTGACCGGCATCCACGGCGACGAGCCGGTCTTCGAGGACGCGGTCATGGTCGACGCCTCGATCACCCGTCTCGATGGCCTCAACCTCGCGAACTTTGCCCGCGCCGAGCTCTCACAGGCCAATCTTTTCGACTCAAAATTCCCCAAGGCACGCTTCGACGGCGCTGATTTCACCCTCGCCTCGGCAGTCGGATCCGATTTCGGAGAGGTGGAGAGCATGAGTGACGTCAACCTGACCGGCGCGAATCTCACCGGCGCGCGGATCGAACCCGACCGCATCGAGCGCGCGTGGTTCGTCAACGCCGACGGGCTGTCCAACGGTACGTCCAGAGCCCTGCGCCAACGAGGCGGGGTTGCACGCCCTGAAGACGTTCTGCAGATCGTCGACCCGCGCATCATCTCCGGTTTTCGCGCTCAGATCGAGGAGGACAAGACGATCCGTCCCCAAGATCGCGAGGGTATTCTGTTGACGATGCTCCAGGAGTACTACCTCAATTGAGTTAACAATTCTCAATGACTCCAAGCAAGTCCAGTTCACCGTGGTACCGTCTACCTTGAGCGGACCGGAAGCGGGCACGGGGGGATCATGGAACAGGTATTCAAGACACGAGTGACCGAGGACTTCGGAATCGACCACCCCATCATCCAGGGCGGGATGATGTGGGTCTCCCAGCCGGAGCTGGTGGCCGCAGTATCGGAAGCGGGTGGCCTCGGCGTCCTCACCGCACTGACGTTCGAGACCGCGGAGGGGCTTGCCGATGCGATTGCGCGCACCCGAGCGCTGACCGATCGCCCCTTCGGCGTCAATCTGACCTTTCTCCCGACCTTGGTGCCCAAGGACTACGGCAGTCTCATCGACGTCATCGTCGACGAGGGTATCGCGATTGTGGAGACTGCCGGGCGAAATCCCGAACCCTACCTGGAACGCATCAAGGCCGGGGGGGCAAAGGTTGTCCACAAGTGCACGTCGGTCCGCTTTGCACGCAAGGCAGAGGCCATCGGGTGCGACTATGTGAGCATCGACGGTTGCGAGTGTGCCGGCCATCCGGGAGAAGAGGACATCACCTCGCTGGTGTTGATTCCAGTCACCGTCGACGCGGTTTCGATCCCGGTGATCGCTTCGGGTGGTTTTGCGGATGCCCGCGGACTCGTCGCGGCGCTGGCGCTTGGCGCCGAGGCGATGAACATGGGTACACGGTTCGTCGCCACCCAGGAGGCGCCCGCTCACGAAAATGTCAAGAACTGGCTCGTCGAGGCTTCCGAGACCGACACGATGTACGTGATGCGCTCACTCCGAAACACCGAGCGTGTACTGCGGAATGAAATCGCCGAAAAAGTCGTCGAGATGGAGAAACGAGGCGCCGGAATCGACGAGCTTGCGCCGCTGGTGACCGGCAAAAACGGGCTTCGCGTTCTCGAGGATGGAGAGACCGATGTCGGTCTGATGACCGCCGGCCAGTCCGTGGGGCTGGTGCGCGATGTGCCGACCGTTCGGGGGCTTATCGACACCATCATCGAGGAAGCCGGCCAGATCGTCGACAGCCGGCTCTCCGGAATGACGGCCTGATCAGCCCAAGCTCTGCAGTACACTGGCCCTCATGACCGGAGAGACGGCCACCCTCGGTTCGCGCGTCCCGAGCGGAGGCGTCGCCGGGCCCGACCAGGTATTGGACCTCTTTCTCGAGTGGGTCCACGATATCGGTTTCGATCTCTACCCCGCCCAGGAGGAGGCACTCCTCGAGCTGATGGCCGACCGACACGTCGTGCTCGACACGCCCACTGGCTCCGGAAAGTCTCTGGTCGCGCTCGGTCTGCAATTTCGCGGGATCTGTGAGGGCCGGCGCAGCTACTACACGACACCGATCAAGGCGTTGGCGAGTGAGAAGTTCTTTGCCCTCTGCACCGAGCTCGGCGCCGACAACGTGGGTATGCTCACCGGTGATGCCAGCATCAACGCCTCGGCGCCGGTTGTCTGCTGCACCGCCGAGGTGTTGGCCAACCTTGCACTGAGAAAAGGTGAGGATCTCGATGCACCGTACGTGATCATGGACGAGTTCCATTACTACGCAGACCGAGACCGTGGATGGGCGTGGCAGGTTCCTCTCATCACTCTCCCCTTCACCCAATTCCTTCTCATGTCGGCGACCCTCGGCGACATGAGGGGAATTGTGGACCACATCGAGAGGAGAGGCGAGCGTCGCGCGACCGTCGTCGATTCGGACGAGCGACCGGTTCCCCTGGATTTCAGCTACCGCGAGACACCGCTCCACGAGACCATCGAGGACCTCGTCGAGGCCGCAAAGGCGCCCATCTATCTGGTCAATTTCACGCAGCGCGACTGCGCCGAGACGGCGCAGAAACTCACCAGCATGAAGCTCACCACGAAAGAGGAAAAGGCCGCCATCCGCGAGGCTGTCGGCACCGCCCGTTTCGACACGCCCTATGGCCGTGAGTTCAAACGCTTCCTCGGATTCGGCATCGGAGTCCACCACGCGGGACTGCTCCCAAAGTACCGATTGCAGGTGGAACAGCTCGCCCAGCAGGGCCTGCTGAAGGTGATATCGGGCACCGACACCCTCGGAGTCGGCATCAACGTCCCACTCCGCACAGTGCTCTTTACCAAGCTCGCCAAATTTGACGGCCGAAAGGTCTCACGGCTCAAGGTGCGTGACTTCAAACAGATTGCCGGACGGGCGGGGCGCAAGGGATACGACGACGAGGGAAGCGTCGTCTGCCAGGCTCCGGAGGACGACATCGCTCGGATCAAGGACCAGAGGAAGGCGGCCGCCAATCCCAAGAAGCGGCAGAAGAGAGCTCCCGCCAAGAAGCGCCCGGGCGAGGTCTCATGGTCCGAGGACACGTTCAAAAAGCTGATTGCGGACCCTCCTGAAAAACTGAGGTCACGGTTTCGCATGACCCCCGGGATGCTGGTCGACCTGCTGCAACGGGACGCCGCGGTCAACGATCCCAACGAGGGCAACTTCAGCTCGGCGCGCCGTCTCATCGCCGACTGTCACGACGACGATGCGGGAAAGACCCGCCACCTCGAACGCACCGCCCAGCTCGCCAGATCGCTCTATCGCGCGGGTATTATCCGCATGGAGCGAGACACCGGCGGCGCCTATCTGTGGGTCGTCGTCGATGAAGATCTCCAGGTCGACTTTTCTCTGTTTCACAACCTCTCGCTCTTTCTCATCGAGGCGATCGAGGGCCTCGATTCCGAAAACCCTGACCACGCCCTCGATCTTCTCTCCCTCGTGGAGTCTGTTCTCGAGGATCCTGTGGTCATCCTCCGCCGACAGGTCGATCGACTCAAGACCGAGCTCATCGCCCGCCTCAAGGCCGAAGGCGTCTCCTACGATGAACGGATGAACCGGCTGGATGAGGTGACCCACCCTCAGCCGATTGCCGATTACATTCATGGCGCGTTTGACCACTTTCGCCGCGACCACCCGTGGGTGGGCGGAGATCTGGTGCGCCCCAAGTCGGTTGCACGGGAGATGGTCGAGGACTATTTGGGTTTTTCCGATTATGTCCGCCGCTATGGGCTGCAACGGTCGGAGGGCGTCTTGCTGCGATACCTTTCGCAGGTCTACAAGACTCTCGACCAAAATGTGCCCGACCAGGACAAGACCGGGGCGGTACTCGACATCGTCGCCTTCCTTCGCGCCATGCTCGAGCGGGTGGACACCAGTCTCATCGAGGAGTGGGAGTCGCTTCTTCACCCGGAGCTCCTCCTGGAAGGCGAGCCCGATACCAAGAAAGCCCATCGGATTCTGGCGGCCAAAGAGCTACGGCTGGATCCCAGAGTTCTGGTCTCGCGCCTGCGCGCCGAGCTCCACCAGCTGACGGCCGCGCTATCCCGCCAAGACTGGGAAGAGGCAGCGGCCTGTGTCCACCATCCAGCGGTCGAATCGGCGGCCCTCGTCACGGCGGAGGACTTCGCCGAGGCCATGGAGCCCTACTTCGCGAGATTCCCAGAGCTGCTCTTCGACCACCGCGCCCGGCTCGCCGAGCACACGCAAACCACACCGACGGGGGAACATGCCTGGCAGGTCACGCAAATCCTCCTCGATCCCGATGACGAGAACCTGTGGTGCATCGAGGGCTCGGTCGATCTGTCCGACGAAGCCAGCGTCGAGGGACCTCTGATTACGGTGACGAGGATAGGTACCTGAGGAATATTAGGAATGAGGAATGAGGAATGCCACCCACCACCCACCCGGTGGTTTGAGGCCTGGGACGCAAGGAAAATTCGGAATTCGGAATTCGGAATTCGGAATGCTTTACACCCCAACCCACAGGCTTGTCCTGAGCGGGGCCTGTGGCCGAGTCGAGGAACCTATCGAGGGGTGGGCGGAGGCGTGCATCCTGTATCTGGGCGGGCGGGTGGAAATTCCTAATTCCTAATTCGAAAGAGCTCAGCTCTTTCGAACGAAGGTGCCCGCTCGCCGGTCCTTGACCACCCCCGGGAAGCGCAAGACACGATTGTGCATGGCCACGTGGATCCCGTCGTCGAGGAGCCGCGCCGCGAGAAGGGCTTCGGTCACATTCTGCAGGGCATCGGTGTCGCGGAACTCGTAGGGCCGCATCGCGCCGGTGAGAATCACCGGAATCTCGATATCGGCGCACTCTTCGCAAAGCAGCTCTCCAGTGATGGACAAGGTGTCGGTGCCATGCAGGATGATGACCGCATCGGAAAAAGACGCGACTTCGCGGACTGCCCGTGCGATGATCCTCCGATCCTCGTCGGTCATGTCGAGCGAGTCCTTGTGCATGACATCCACGTGTCGAATCTCGAGGTCCGGAAGCCGTAGGCTATCGAGCATGACGTCGATCGCCGTCTGCTCGTTGCGAAGACTGCCCTGGAACTCGTCATAGCTTTTGTCGATCGTTCCGCCGGTCGTCAGAATTGTCAGTTTCACGGTTTCATGATCCTCGCACAAAGAACTCGAAGTTCGGAATTCGGAAGTCCCACCCGCCCTCCCCCAGAATTGGAATGTATCGCGCATATTCCGGACATCGGTGTCGATCTTGGGTGGGTGGGCGGAATTCAAAACTCAAAATTCAAAATTCAAAACTCCGAAATCAAAACAGTCCGACGCCCCACAGATCGTGGAGGTGGAGGACGCCGAGAACCGGCGCCTCTCCGTCGCAGACCATGAGCGATGTGATGCGTTTTTCTTCCAAGAGTCGCAGAGCCGCGGTCGCCAATTCGTCGGGATGGATGCAGACGCCGCCGCGATGCATGACCTCCCCAGCAGTCCGGGCCAACGGATTCGCATCGCGCTCCATCAGCCGGCGCAGATCACCGTCGGTGATCACACCCAGGAGGGCGCCCCCATCGTCCTGCACGGTCGTCAGGCCGAGACCCTTGCGGCTCATCTCATAGATCACGTCTTTCATGGCGGTATCGGTGGCGACCCGTGGTACCTCCTGGCCGGTGTGCATGAGGTCCGAAACAGAAAGGAAGCGCTTGCCCAGCTTGCCACCCGGGTGGAGTCTGGCGAAATCCTCCTCTCGGAAACCCTTCCGCACAGACACAGCCATCGCGAGGGCGTCTCCGAGGGCGAGACTGGCGGTGGTCGATGCGGTCGGTGCGAGGTTCATCGGACAAGCCTCCCGGCGAACGCCGAGATCGAGGTGAAGATCGGCGGCGGCGGCCAACGGGGACTCGGGGCTCGAGGTCACCGCGATCAGAGATACCCCAATCCGGCGGAGTACCGCCAATAAATTGAGAATTTCCTCGGTTGTTCCGGAATTCGACACCGCCAACACCAGATCTGCGGCGGTCACCATTCCGAGGTCGCCGTGAATCGCCTCGGCCGGGTGCATGAAGAGGGCAGGTGTTCCGGTCGAACGCATGGTGGCAGCGATTTTGCGGCAAATGATGCCCGACTTCCCCATTCCGGTGAGCACCACTCGACCGATACAGCCGTCGATGAGATCCACCGCCCGGTCGAAGTCATCACCGAGGTTGTCCATCAGGTTGGCAATGGCGTCAGCCTCTGTTCTGAGGACCTGTCGGGCGACGTCGCGGCTCACGCCTCCACCTCCCGGACGGCGTTCGACACAGCTTCCAGCTGTCCTATTAAACGGTCGAACTCGTCGAAGGAGAGCTGGGTGGTAGCGTCGGACAGCGCCTTGGACGGATTCGGATGAACCTCGACGAAAAACCCGTCGACCCCCGCCCCAGCTGCCGCTCGGGCCAGATGGGAATGGAATTGACGGGCGCCTCCGGTGGCATGGCCGAGCCCACCCGGGAGCTGTAGAGAGTGGGTGGCGTCAAAGACTACCGGCGCGAAGGATCGCATGGTGGGCAACCCACGCATGTCAACCACCAGATTATGGTAGCCGAAGGTCGATCCGCGTTCCGTGAGGATCACTCGGTGGTTGCCGGTGGCGTTGATCTTCCCGACGACATTGGCCATATCCTCGGGTGCCACAAACTGACCCTTCTTGACGTTGACCGGCAAACCGGTTTTCCCGCACGCGTGGAGCAGATCGGTCTGACGGCACAGAAAGGCAGGTACCTGAAGAATATCAACCACCGCCGCAGCATGCGACGCCTGCTCGGGTTGGTGGACATCGGTAATCAGCGGCAGCCCTGTGACCCGCTTGGCTTCGGCCAGAGCCTCGAGACCCTCCTCCACACCCGGGCCGCGAAAGCTCGATTCGGACGATCGATTGGCCTTGTCGAAGGAAGATTTGAACACCAGCGGTACGCCATGCCGCGCCGCGATCTCGAGTACCCTGCCGGCGACATCGACAACGAAATCCCGAGACTCGACGACACATGGTCCGGCAATGTAGACGGGCCGTGAACCGCCGCCGATCCTCACTCCGTCAACGAGGTTGAAACCCTCGGTCGCCATCGCGCCCAGTGTAGCAGGAGGGTGCCGGATGCTGGATGCACATTGATGCGCGCAAAGGGACGTCGACGACACCGGCGCCACTCCTCACATTGTTCACCTCCGGGGCGATTCTCACTTGAGGGCGTCTTTGTAAACAATGTGAGGGGTGGCGGCCCACACGTCGAAGCAGGAAGCGCCTATCGGATCGGTGGCACCTCGCGCGTCGAAGCAAGAGGCGCATAGCAGAATTCGTGGGCGGGCGGATCGAGAATCCAGAATCGAGGATCGAGTAACGGCTGGGCGGGAGGTTGGTTCAGCCTGCTTCGACCGTCTCCTCGACGGCTCTCGCGACGGACTCGTCGGCCGCGTCCGCGCCTTGCTCGGCCTCGGCGCCGGCATCGGCCGGCCCCTCTTTCCCTCGGTCCTCGGCCGCCTCAGCGACCCGACGGTTACGGTACTCCACGGCGGCACCGATAAAGGAGCGGAAGATCGGGTGAGGATCGTAAGGTCGTGATTTGAACTCGGGATGGAATTGGCAGGCCAGGAACCACGGGTGGTCGGGGAGCTCGATGACCTCGACGAATATCCGATCGGGCGACTTTCCACTGACCACCATCCCCTTCTCCTCGAAGAGCGGCACGTACTCGGGGTTGACCTCGTACCGATGGCGATGGCGCTCCCACACCTCGTCTCCGCCGTACATCTCCCACGCCTTCGAGCTGGGAGTGAGCCTACACGGATATTTTCCGAGCCGCATGGTGCCACCCATCTGATCGACGCCCACCAACTCACGCATCTTGTAAATGACCTTGTACGGCGGCTGATTGACGAACTCGGTCGAATGCGCGCCCGCGAGGCCGCAGACGTTGCGCGCAAACTCGACGATCGCCGTCTGGAGACCGAGACAAATGCCGAAGAACGGGATCTTATGGCCCCTCGCAAACTCGATGGCCCGGATCATCCCCTCGATGCCGCGCTTACCGAAACCGCCCGGCACCAGAATCGAGTCGACCTCGAAAAGCTGGCCAGGATAACCCGAGCCCTCGAGGTCTTCTGAGTCGATAAAGGCCAGGTTGACCTTGACGCCGTTACTGAGCCCACCGTGGATGAGCGCTTCGTTGAGCGATTTGTAAGAGTCGGCGAGATCGACGTACTTGCCAACGATGCCGACCGAGACTTCCTCGGTGGCGGCGCGGGTGGCATCGACAACGCCGCGCCAACGGCTCAGGTCGCGCTGCCCCTTCGGCATGTTCAAGAGCTCGAGAACAATCTCGTCAAAGCCTTCGGCGGCCAACTTGAGCGGCACGTCGTAAATGGTGTCCGCATCCTGAGCCGGTATCACAGCACGCGATTCGACGTTGCAGAAAAGGGCGATCTTGTCGCGCAAATCCTGGGGCAGAGGACGGTCGCACCGGCAGAGCAGAATGTCAGGCTGAATGCCTATCTGCAGCAAGCCCTTGACAGAGTGCTGGGTGGGTTTTGTTTTGAGCTCATCCGATCCCTTGATGTATGGCACAAGTGTGAGGTGGACGTTGAGCACGTTGCCCCTTCCCGCCTCGGTTCGGAACTGGCGGATGGCTTCGAGAAACGGCAGCGACTCGATGTCACCCACCGTGCCGCCGATCTCGACAATCACAAAATCGACGTCTCCGCCGAGGGCGCGGATGCCGTCCTTGATCTCATCTGTGATATGAGGGATGACCTGTACCGTCTTGCCCAGGTAATCACCGCGGCGCTCCTTTTCGATCACAGTCTGGTAGATCTTGCCCGTGGTGAAATTGTTCTTCTTGGCCATTGAGGTCGAGGTGAAGCGCTCGTAGTGTCCAAGATCGAGATCGGTCTCGGCGCCGTCGTCCGTGACAAACACCTCGCCGTGCTGAAAGGGTGACATGGTGCCGGGATCGACGTTGAAATAGGGGTCGATCTTGAGCATCGTCGCGGTATAGCCGTGGGCCTCCGCCAGTGCTGCCAGGGAGGAAGCCGAGATACCCTTGCCCAAACCCGAGACGACACCCCCAGTGAAGAACACATATTTCGTGGCCATCAACCCCTCCTGCTCAGACTCATCAGTGTTTGCGTTTCATGATTGTTTCGACCCGATGAAGATCTTCGGGCGTGTCGACTCCGTAGGCTGCGTGCGGCGCATCCAGGACCAGGATTGGAATGCCGTTTTCGATGGCGCGGAGCTGCTCCAACCCCTCAGCCTCTTCGAGCTCCGACGGTGGGAGTCTGACAAAACGCTCGAGCGCATCTTTTCGGAATCCATAGATCCCGAGGTGGAGCCGCCACAACGCCACCGCCGCCTCGCGGCGTCTCGGATACGGAATCGGCGACCGCGAAAAGTACAACGCCCGACCATTCACATCCCGCACCACCTTGACCGCGTTCGGGTCGTCGATCCGTTCAGCCTCAAGGGGCCGGCACAGGGTCGACATTGGTACGTCGCCGTCGGCCAGGAGACCACCCACCAGGACGTCGATATTCTCTCCGCTGAGAAGTGGTTCGTCGCCCTGAATATTGACCACCACGTCCCATTCGTCGTTTCCAGCCACTGCCAGGGCTACCCGGTCGGTCCCAGACGCGCATTCGCCGGTCATGACCGCTTCTGCACCCGAGGTTGAAACAACTTCGGCGATTCGCTGGTCATCGGTAGCAACGATCACGTGGTCGATCGTCTGCGCCTCCCACGCCCGACGCACCACGTGGATGATCATCGGCTCACCGGCAAGCTCTGCGAGGATCTTCCCTGGAAACCGAGTAGAGTCCCAACGCGCCGGTATCACGGCAACCACCGAATTTCCGTGCTGTCCCATCCTGTATATCGATCCTATGCACCGACACGGTCGAAGTCAAGGTGACACAAACAAATTCATACAGTCGTTTGTTACAAATTCTTTAAGCAATTAATTGCAACAACTTAAGAGCAAAAAACCCCAACATCTCACGAAATTGACCGCCGATTTTAGGCACTTCACCATCTCTGCTTGGTTCTCTGTGAAGCCTGGTTGTTGCGATGGGCCAGATATGATACAAACGACTGTATGAATTTGACCACCCGTCAACGGCTCATTCAGGCGGCCACCCGCCTGTTTGCCGACTCAGGCTTTCGAGGCGCTTCGGTGAGAGACATCTGCAACCTTGCCGGCGCCAATCCCGGCGCCGTCTCCTATCACTTCGGGGGCAAGAGGCAACTCTACCGCTCAGTGCTTCGTCAGGCCGCCGACGCCGTTGCGGCAATGAGTCCCGAAACAGACGCGGGAGAAACCGAGAACGGAACGGCCGGAGCGCTCGACGCCGTTCGGGACCTTCTCTTCCGAATGCAGGAGGACGACGCAGCCACCCGTCTGCTCCTCCGCGATCTGGCCGACGGCGGTTCGGTGGCAGTGGAGGCGCTGACGCCTCCACTTCGCGCGGCCTTTGAACAGCTCAGCGTCGCTCTCGGCCACGGCGACCATCCTCGCGGGAGTAGCCAGGGGCGGCTGCTGTTCCTCGCTCTCGCCGCACCGCTCTTTCTCTTTACCGCCGCCTGGCCGGTGGTCGCTCGGGCCCTCGAGCTCGGGGCCGACCAACGGGAAACGCTGCTCACCGAGTTGGTGCAACGAGCCCTCGAGTGCTACGGCGGAGTGGAGGCGCTCTAGTTGCCTATTCGATGCTCGATACCGGATACTCGATACTCGATCATCGAACCGGGGATCAGGCAGCAATCGGTGGTTCTCTGAGTATGCGGTTCTGGTCAATTCCCGACAATCCGCCGTCACGCCCTGGGTGTCTTGTCGTCCCGTCATACGCCCTGAGAGACACATCGACGCCGACCCTCCCGACCCGAGCTGCTCTCGACGTTGCCGCAGACTGGTGGCGGCGGTACCGGGGCGCTGTCATCATTGTCTCGACCGGAGACAATCAACGGTTGGGAATCACCAACGCGTCCGTGATGGCGGAGTACGCGCACCGGCTCGGCGTACCGAGAGACCGCATCGTTGAAGAAGACCTCTCTCGAAACACCTTCGAAAACCTGGCTTTCTGCCGTGAGATCGTGGCCTCCGGCGGGTACCGCGAACCAACCCTGGTGACCCATGATCTCTACACGCGACGGGCGGTCGCGGTCGCTCGCAAGATCGGTTGGTCGGAACTGAGGTGGTTGTCGGTCTATTCGAAGGGTGAACCCGCGGCCGGCTTCAAGTACGTCCAGACGTTTTCACGGCTGACGATCGGATGTTACGAAGTGGCGGCGATGGTCTATTTCAAGACTCGAGGTTGGACCTGATCTGACCGCCGTCAGCTCTTCGAGCGGTGTCAGGCTGACGTCCGACACCTGGAATTGGAGGGTGAGCCGGTATCCACATTTCCCGTTCTCGGTCGCGTTCATCGCTCTGCTGCCGCGATTCGCCTGGCCATGTTGAATCCGCCAAATCCGCCTCGGGAACCGTCCACGGTATGATGAGAGTGATGATCCACGTCCTCCGGGTAACGGCGACGGCCGCCGAGGCCGAGACAGCGGATGCGGGCACGAGGCATTCGCTGATTGTCTTCGTAAAAAGTGCGGACGCCGAGTCCTCCTACGCGCCGGCAGAGGCGCTCCTTCGGCAGGCAGGTTGGACGGATGTCGACCTGGGTGCCTGTAAACCGGTCAGCCCGGACGCGGTCGAGAAGCTCGATAAATCCCTGCAAAACGCCTATCGGGACGCTGCTACGCGTGGGGCGGCGGCTGTGCTCTTGGCATCAAAGTAGTGCGCTGTCGCGACAGAACAAACCTGCACCACCAGAAAATCAGCAGCATCAGCGCCGGCAGAGACCATCAAGAAACATCATGAGAGGCGGCGCCGTACATCCCACGAACGGAGATTCCGCTGCTTCCCGAAAACTTCGGTATTCTGTGTGCGGGAAGACTGACGACCGTTCGGAGAGCCGTATGATTTGTCCGAGCTGCACAGGCGCGATGAGCGAGGAGAGCCACGGTGGAGTCCGTTTGGATCTTTGCGGCGTGTGTTACGGTGTCTGGTTTGATGGAGGTGAGCTGGAGGCCTATCACTCCGGCGACGGTTCCTCCAAGTTGCAGGGAGTGCCCAGATCGAAGGCACGGTACGAACCGACTGGAGACTCCGCTCACGTGAGATGTCCTCGCTGCGAATGTGACATTCTCCGCACCGGCGTCATCGAAAAGTATCGAGTCATGCGCTGCACCACCTGCCGGGGTTTGTTCCTGCCACTGCCCAACCCTCGTTTCAAAACGGCTGAGAAAGGGATTGTCGAGTCGACGCTCGGAGTCCTCGAGGAGATCGTCGGCGCCCTCTTCTAGCCCGGACTATTCACCGGCGTTCGAAGCGAAAGGTTCGAGGTGACGTGCCCAGGGTCGTTTTCGACCCGAGG
>CBDTWX010000063.1:0-15674 GCA_965364305.1 uncultured Thermoanaerobaculia bacterium | reverse complement strand
TTGTGCTCTGGTGTGCGCGGACGACAGGGATCGATCAAAAAACCGTAGTGCTCAGCGCACTCCCGGTACGACTGCTGCGCCTGGGGTTCGTGCCAGCACACCCGGGCAATGCCCGCTTTGAGGTTGTCGATGACCACCCGTTTCGGCACACCGCCGAAGAAGGCGAAGGCATGGCGATGCAAGCGCAGCCAGGTCTCGACCTTCTGGTCGAAGACGAATTCCACGTATTGGTGGCGGCTCCAGGAGAGGGTGAAGACGAAGGCCCACGTGCGGCGCAACTCGCCTGTTTCCGGGTCAATCATCCGTCCGGCGTAGCCAAAGTCTACCTGGCCCTCTTTACCCGGCTCGGTCTCTACTCGTACTGTCACATCCGGCGTGCGTGGCTCCAGGTTCCGCACAAAACGGTACACCGAAGAGTAACTACCCTGATAGCCCCGCCCTTTCAGTCGCTCGTAGATAGCAGCTATTTCTACGCCCTCGCCGCGCAGCTTGGTCACTACCCCCCGGTAGCGTTCCACCGACGACGTGTTCTGAGGCGGCGGCGGATTACTCAACGTCTCTTCCAGCAATCGATGCAAATCACCCAGGGACAGCAACGGCCCTTCCAGCAGCCCCTGCTCGGCTGCCCAGGTGCGGTAGCGTCCCACCGTCTTGCGGTCGATATGCATGGCTGCGGCCACGGCGCGATTGCTCTCGCCTTGCCGCAAGCGTCTCAACATCTCTCGAATGTCCATGGTCTCCTTCCTCTTGCCAGGCATAGCCCCTCCCGTTCTCGCTGCTTTGAGAACGGAAAGTATGCCCGAGTTGGAGGAGTTCCGCCAGCACCGTCACGGACCACTTCGGGTGAAAACCAGTGGACCAGTTTGGGTGAAAACGGCTGGACCTCTTTGGGTGAAAGACCTTGGACCAGTATAGCCCGAAAAATGACAAGAGAAGAAGAACCAACAGAATCGGCATTGCACGGAATGCCCCCCTCGTTGTCCGTGTGCAACACCGCCTCCCTGGGCGAGCAGGACCAGCGCGCGGTCGTCCTCGCTGATCTTGTCCCGAGAGACGAGCCACATTCCGAGCTTCTCGTCTTCGATCTGGGAGCGCGCAGAGCGGATCTCGCCGTTGGTGAAGTGTATTTCACGAACGACATCGCCCGAGGTGACGAGCAGCGATCCGGTCGCCCGCCGGGTCACGAGATCAGCCATCACGGAGGGCAGTGGCTGACGATCGGTCACCGTCATGCTCTTATCGACTCGTCGCACCGGGAGGTTCGAGCTCCTCGCCCACGAGCTCAATCGGATGGGGCGCGAATCCCTCTCGCCGGAGCTCGGCGGGAATCTCCCGCACCGCTGCCTCCGCCACCGCCTGGTTCGCGAAACGTCCCCAAACCAGGCGCCAACACGGTTCACCGGCTCCTGATGCGGCGGCTACCGGACGCACGGTCTTTGGATTTTCCTGAGCCTTTTTGAGCACCCGCTGAAGGTCCTGAGGTTCGCATCCCATGTCGATGACGAGCGTCCACTGCAGAATGGGCGCCGCCGCCACCTCGTTGGATACGGACTCTTCCGACCCGTCCGACCGGGTCATCACGAACGCGATCACAAAAAGCACGATGATCAGCGCGGCCGCAGCCCCGGCGATCCACAGAACCGGTACTCGCCGCCGTGGAGACGTCTCCTCCTCTTCCGCCGGCAGCAGATCCATGTCGGCACCGAGGAGTTGCGCAGGTTCCGGCTCGAGGATTCCGGTGACGACAAGCGCTGCCAGCAGGCGAAGGACCTCCCCCTCGTCGTGAGTCGCCCGATTGATCACCTCCCGGGCAGTGCGTTCGCCGGTGATCTTGGAGACAATGAGATCTGCCTCCTCCGAAAGCCTCAACGGCCCGTAGAGATCAAGAAACTGTGGAGACCTTCCGAGCACCACGTCGAGGTCGGGAAGTATCTCCGACGCGGTGGCGCCCGTTGTATCCGACAGGACGAGTTCGACCAGGGTGTGGGTGATCGAGACGGTGGCGCCCGCGACTTCGTCGGGCTCCCCTTCGACCGTCTCGAGCTCTCGCGCCGGATCGAGGAGCCACCCTCGCAGGTTCGTTTGCAGCAACTCCTTCGCCGCCCCCATCGCCTGGATCTCAGAGACCTGGCCTTTCGCAGCAAGAATCCGCGCCTCCTCGAGGAGGTCGATGCTGCCAAATGTTTCGCAACTCAGGTGGCGACAAAGTTCTCCAGTATCGATTCCCTCAACAAATCGGATACGACCCTTGTGGACGCGCAGAATGAGCTCTCCGCCAGCCCATCCCAGACGCGCTGCGCCTCCGTCCAAGCGCCCGATCCACTGTCCGAATTGCCAGATCTCGTGGGGGTCACTCATGATCTCAGAGTATTGTATCCGGCGGTGGGTTGTAAAGGAGTCCGACGGCCGCTCTTGCCCGCCCGTCGCGCGTTGCCTCGATCCCGTCGATGGCACCGCCCAGGCTTGACACACAACCAATTGACATCTACCATGACGCTCCCAACGGTCAGCCGTTTGGGAGGTTAGCTCAGATGGTTAGAGCACCTGCCTTACACGCAGGGGGTCGTGGGTTCAAATCCCCCACCTCCCACCAACTCTGACCACACCGATGCGGGGTCGTAGTTCAGCTGGTTAGAACGCAGGCCTGTCACGCCTGAGGTCGCGAGTTCGAGTCTCGTCGGCCCCGCCATATTTCTCAGAAAGCTGCCGCCCTCTGGGCGGCTTTTCTTTCGGAATCAAATGGAGACTCGTGGCACCGGAGCCTGCGAGCCGTCTCAGCGCGACTCGCTCAGCGACTCGCACGAGCCGGTGATCGCAGCCACCGGCGGCATCGAGTCTCGTCGGCCCCGCCATATTTCTCAGAAAGCTGCCGCCCTCTGGGCGGCTTTTCTTTCGGAATCAAATGGAGACTCGTGGCACCGGAGCCTGCGAGCCGTCTCAGCGCGACTCGCGGAACGGCTCGCGCGTCCACGCAGCTGGCGGGGACAGCACCAGCAGTCAGCCTCAGTTTCAGTGGCGGGACACAGGGACGGGGCGCAGCGACAGTTATCAGGTGCAGCAATCAGGTACGGCGACAGAATTCAGCTCCAGGGGCCGCAACTGCAACTGTCCCAGACGCCGTTCTCTGCCGCCAATCACCGACGCTGAAGCCTGCCGCTGCATCCTGTCGCTGCACCTGAACTCTGCCCCTGACCCTGTCGCTGAATCTGTCACTGTTGCTGATAATCATGAGGCCGCGGTGTGTGTACGCGAGGGCATGCACCTCAAGAGAATCTCGATCCTGTTGGTTGTGGTGCGGCCGTCTCGGCTGCGCGGGCGGGTGGGTGAACGTTGCCGGGTTTCGCCACAGGGATGTTGCGCTATGCTGCGCAGGGTCGCTTGCAGCAGCCGGTCAAGGGTAGGGGCACTGCAGTGACGTCGACATCTGCGCCCGAGAAAGGAACATCGATGTTCGCAGAAGAGGTCTATACACAGCGTCGAAAAACCCTGGAGAGCCGTTTCGATCGAGGGATTCTCCTGTTTCTCGGCAACAACGAGAGTCCCATGAATTATGCCGACAACTGCTACCCGTTTCGGCAGGACAGCACTTTTCTCTATTACTTCGGGCTCAATCAACCCGGGTTGGCCGCGGTGATCGACCTCGACGAAGACAGCACGACGATATTCGCTGACGAATTGACAATCGACGACATCGTGTGGATGGGTGATTTGCCGACTGTTGCCGAGCGGGCGCGACGTGTGGGCGTGAAAGCAACACAGCCTCGGGCGAAGTTGCGGAACGTCGTCGAATCCGCCGCAGCCAGAAGCCGACCGGTGCAATATCTGCCGCCCTATCGCGCGGACAACCTCCTGCTGATCTCCGAAGTACTGCGAATTCCACCCGACCGGGCGGCAAAACGGGCGTCGCTCGGTCTCATTAACGCCGTCATCGATCAGCGCTCGATCAAGAGCGACGAGGAGATCGCCGAGATCGATCGCGCGGTGAATGTATCGGTCGACATGCATGAAGCGGCAATCCGGATGGCGCGACCGGGTCTGTTGGAATCCGAAATCGCCGCCGAGGTCGAACGTATCGCGGTCGCGGCCGGGGGACGGCCGTCCTTTCCGGTAATTGCCACGGTGCATGGAGAAATCCTCCACAATCACAGTCACGGCAATACGCTAGCGAGGGGCGATCTGTTTCTGCTCGATGCTGGAGCCGAAACCTCGATGGGCTACGCGGGCGACCTTTCTTCCACCTTTCCAGTGAATCCAACATTTTCACCGCGCCAAAAGAAGGTCTACGAGCTGCAGCTTGAATCGCACCGCGCTGCGATCGAAAAGCTGGCTCCCGGAGTACCCAATCGAGACGTCCATTTCGCAGCCGCCCGGGTCATCGCCGAAGGAATGAAAGACCTGGGGCTCATGAAGGGCAACACCGACGACGCACTCGCCGCTGGCGCCCACGCGATGTTCTTCCCCTGCGGCGTCGGCCACATGATGGGGCTCGACGTCCACGACATGGAAGACCTCGGTGAGGTTCACGTAGGTTGGGCCGGACAGGCCAAGAGCACCCAGTTCGGCCTCAAATCGCTGCGCCTCGGCCGGGAACTCAAGCCGGGATTTGTGGTCACAGTGGAACCGGGGATTTACTTCATCCCTCAGCTGATGGACCTGTGGCGCTCGCGGCGCCACTGTGTCGAGTTCCTCGATTTTGAGGCGCTCGACGAGTGGCGCGATTTCGGCGGCATCCGCAACGAGGAGGACTACCTCATCACCGAGGATGGTGCACGCCGCCTGGGCAGGTCAAAGCCGGCAACGATCGAGGAAATCGAGGCCTTACGCGCGGGCGCCACCAACTCGTCCATTTGAGGCCCTATCCCACTTTTCGGGCGATCAGGAATCAATCGATGCAATCAGGCCTACAGAGCACGTTGTCGCGGACCGACGGCAGCAGAAAGCTGATGAAACATGAGGGCTAAGGTGCGCCCCCGATTTGAGATGGCAATCGATTCCGATCCGGACGCGTTGATGGAGCGAGTCCGGAACCGGCTCTCCAACTGCCCGGACTGCACCGGAGTGTCGGTGGGCCGCCATGCCGAGCTTTTCGTTGCCGATGAGCAGCGTAGGCTGTGGTCACCGTGGCTCAGCGTCACAGCCGAACCACACGCAGACGGCTCGATGCTCCGAGGCCGTTATGCTCCACATCCTGCCGTATGGACTCTGTATCTCTTCCTCGCCTTCGGCCTCGGATTCGCACTGCTGGTGGGAATCACCTTAGGCTATGCGCAATGGGCGATCGAGCGCGCACCCTGGGCGCTTCTGAGCGTACCCTTGATCGTTGTGTTCGGTTGTGCTCTCTATCTCGCCAGCATCATCGGCCAGCGGCTTGGGGCGGAACAGATGGATCAGCTCAAAGCAACTCTTGAAGAGCTGATCTCGGACGATTGATTTCGGCTCGCCGCGTTCACTTCCGTGCTCGACCCGAGCTGTGATCGGTATGGTCCGGGCTTGCGGGCTTGCCTACTCGAGATAGCCCAGAGCCTTGAGCTGGTCCACCGTCTCATCGTCGAGCTTTTGGGTCGCCAGACGGTCCAGAGCCCCGAGTCCGCTGGAGATTTCGGCGAAGCAGGCCAGCAGTTGTTGAGATGGGCGGGAATCGGTGGCTGCCAGGTTTACGAGCTCTCCGGGATCTGATTCCAGATCGAAGGTCTGCAGGTACTGCCGGTTGACCTGAACGAGCTCCTTTCGATGACCTTCGATCACTCCGATCCACAACAAGCCTTTGGACCGCTTCTGCTCATTGTCGTGGGTACCACCGTGGACGGCTCCTCGATGCGCCTGGTAGCAGACCCTCCGTTCTGCGAGCGGCCCCCCTCCGCGCGCAGTGGCGGCCCAGCTCCGCCCGGGAAGCTCATCCTGCACTTCGACACCACTGAGCTCGAGCAAAGTCGGTGCAAGGTCGAGAAGGGTCGCCTGTGAACTCACGCTCCGGGCCGGAATACGACCCTTCCAGGAGATACCGAGCGGGATCCTGAGCGATGGCTCGTAGAGATATCGACCGTGCCCCCAGTAGTCGTGTTCACCGAGGCTTTCGCCGTGATCGGCCGTGAAGACGATCACCAGATTGTCATCGCGACCCAGTCCTTTGATCCCGACAAGCAGCCGCCCGATGGCATCGTCGACCGCTGCGATCTCGGTGTCATAGCGATCGCGCCGCGAGAGCCGGTCATCGTTGATCCCGAGCCTTTCCGCGTACTTCTCGTGAAAGCGGTAGGGCGCGTGGGGCTCGATGTAGTGGACCCAGAGGAAAAACGGACGCGCTGGATCTTCCTCGCTGTTTTCGCTGAGCCAGTCGAGGGCGTCATTCGTAATGTCCTCGCCGGTGGCCTCGCTGTTGAGAATCCCGAACCAACGGCGCCGACGCAGACGTTCGCCATAGGTCTCGAAGTGCTCACCGAGCAGGGTCAGATTGTCCTTCAGGGTCCACGTCCCGACAAACGCCGCCGTTCGCCAGCCTCGCCTTGCGAGGATTTTTGGCAGCGAGTCGAGTCCTGGTTTCATCCGCAGTCCGTTGCGGGTGGCCGCGTGCTGCTGGGGTTGCAGCCCTGTGATCATCGAGCACATCGCGGGACCGGTCAGAGGCTCGGGTGTCCATGCCCGATGAAACTGCAGGCCATCAGCCACGAGTCGGTCGATGTTCGGCGAGGTCGGCTTGCCGTAGCCATAGCTTCCAAGACGATCGGCGCGAAGCGCGTCGACCGTGATCACCAGCACAGACGGTCGGTCGTCGGCAGCACCGAGCTTGTGGGTCGTGCCAACGACCAGCACCAGCGCCGCAAGGGCGGCCGTATTCTGTAAACGAGAGAACCGACTGAGACGCCGCACCGCTACCCCCGTGATGTCCTTTCTTCGGCCGCGCATTGTACAGCACGCGTCAATGGCTCAGGATCTCGACCTCACCGTGGCACCGGTTCCGGTAAACTTGACCCGGTATGGACACCTTCGACCGGAACTGGCGCGGGCTGCAGCTTGAGACGCTGGTCGATCTGTCGCTGACTATCGGAGGAGTGCTTTCCGAGGAGGAGCTGGTCGACGAACTCCTTCAGCGTGCGGTCGGCACCCTCGATGCAGGTTCCGGTTTTGTTGGCACTCTTCATCCTGGAGGCCACGAAGCGGTGGTTCGTTCGGTAGGTCTGCCGCAGAGCCTCGAGGTGGTTCGTTCCTTCTTCGACTCACACCTCCTCGAAGAGTTGGCAGCGGGACAGGTGGTCCGCGCACAACGCACGACTGAGGAGCCGCCCTTTGAGCTCATGGCCGCACCCATGCTGTGGCATCAGAGGACCGTCGGTATGGTGGTTCTCGGAGACAAGGAAACACGCGAGGGAAGAATTCCATTTTCGGAGCAGGATGCGCGTTTTCTGCTGTCGATGGCCAGCATGGTCGCGACCGCGGTCGCAACAGCTCGACGAGTGGCCGCGATCGAGCGTGACCGGCAACGCCTCGCCGACGAGAACCGCGCTCTCCGCGACGTCGCTCGAAGGGAGGGCTTTATCGGCGAGTCGCCAGGCATCGAGGAAATGCTCGAGCTGGTGAGGCGTGCGGCACCCACCGGTGTCAACGTCATGGTCCGCGGCGAGTCCGGTGTCGGCAAGGAGCGAGTCGCCCGCCTCCTGCACTCCTTCTCCGATCGGGCGACAGGCCCGTTTGTTCCGCTCAACTGCGCGGCGTTGCCGGAGACGCTTCTGGAGTCGGAGCTCTTCGGCATCGAGGAAGGCGTAGCCACCGGAGTCCAACGCCGGCACGGCAAGATCGAGCTTGCCCACGGTGGCACCCTCTTCCTCGATGAGGTAGGCGATCTGTCGCTCGCTCTCCAGGCAAAGCTGTTGCGCGTCGTTCAGGAACGCGAGTTCGAACGTCTCGGAGGTCGCGATCCCATCCCGGTCGATCTCCATCTCGTCACTGCCACCAATCGTGATCTCGAGGAGATGGTGGAAAATGGCGAGTTTCGACAGGATCTTTACTACCGGCTGAGGGTCGTCGTCGTCGAGGTGCCACCACTGCGTGAACGACGTACCGACATCCCACTCCTCGCACGCCACTTTCTCGAGCTCTACGGAGAACGGTTCGGCCGCCCTGGCCTCTCACTTTCACGCGAGGCGCTGGCAGCCCTCATGAGCCATCCCTTCCCGGGCAACGTCCGTGAACTGGAAAACGCCATTCAGGCCGCGATCGCCCTTGCACCTGAGGAAACCATCACGATCGACGATCTGCGGCTCGAAGTAGAGACGGGAGATCAGCCCAAGGACGCCGGGCCGTTGACGCTCGGCGAGGTAGAACGGCGTCATATCGAGAACGTGCTGCAGGCCGTGGAAGGTAATCGTCAGGAAGCCGCCCGAATCCTCGGGATCGACCGCACCACGCTCTATCGAAAATTGCAGCGTTTTGCGACAAATGATGCAGAAAGCATCAATTAATTTAAACAAAACATAATCAACATTTTAAGCCCACATATTCGAAGTACAACAAATGTGCGTTGCTAATTGCAACACACGTCTCCATCAAACAACGGCTCCGCCGCTGGCATGTATCTTGCGGTCTCTCCGCGCGGAGGTTGATTGATGAGGTCACTGGCAATCCAGAGATACTCGACTGCGGTCGCGGTCACCGGACTGGCCGCAGCAGCAGCACAGATCCTCAACCTCAACCTCAACATCCCATTACAACAGATCCGATTGGCGTGGACGCTGACCCGGGTTCTGCTACAGTTGTAGGCTCATCATGGAGGTGGTGCTGCACCTTCCGGTGGTGGCCAACGTTGAACTGGTGGCTGCCAAGGCCGTAGAAACCCTGGGCGGGGCCCTGGGAATGCACCAGACACACGTCGAGGCCGCCAGTGTCGCCATGGTTGAGGCTTGCCTCAACGCCATGGAGCACGGGGGCGGTCCGGTCACGGTTCGACTTCACAGCGAAAACGACGCCGAAAAGCCGTGTCTGATCATCGAGGTCGAAGATCACGGTGAGGGATTCGACGCCTCCTCGGCGCCGAAGAACAGCCCATCGAGGGTGCTCGGGAGCTCCTCAAAACGCGGCTGGGGTTTGACGTTGATTCGTGAGCTGATGGATGACGTGCAGATCCGGTCGGAACCGGGGAGGACCCTGGTCTACATGTGCAAGTACGTGGAGAGTTCACCATGAATGAGGAACGCATCAAGGTATCAAAGGATATTTTGTCGGACCGCCTCGGCCTCGTCGCGGCAGCCGGCTACATCAACAACGAGGGCGGACAGGCGATAGCTGATGCCGCGTCCGAGCTGATGGGCCAGGGATGCAAGACTCTGCTCATAGATCTCGACGGGACGCGCATTATCAACTCGATCGGCGTGTCGATCCTGCTCGAAATTCTCGAGAAGTTGATGGACGAAAAAGGCCAGCTCGCATTCTGCAATTTGACGCCGACAATCGCCAAGACCTTCGAGATCATGGGTCTCGTGCAGTACGCATCGGTGTATTCGGACCGCGAAGATGCGATGAAGGCGATCGAGGGAGATGCCACTGTCTGATCTCCTCCGCCTGGCGGACATCGCGATCAGCGGCCACGCCGGACCCGAGCTTCCCGAGGAACTCCTCCGTGCGGTGGTCGAGGAGACGGGTTCTCGCGCAGGGGTTTTACGCCGTCATGATGAAACCATTGCGCGTTGGCCACGCACCGTTTCACCACAGGTCGAAAAGGCCACAGAAGGTTGGAGTGAAATACCGTTTGGCGGCGACGACGGATCGTGGAGCCTTCGCCTCCTGCATCTCGATCGACTGGACGAATCGGCCCTCGGTGCAACCCGCCTCGGTCTCAGTGCCTGGCAGCTTCGCGAAGAACTCAAACAGACCAAGTTTGATGTGAGATTCCATCTCTGGGAGCTGGAGGCCATTCGGTCCATTGCCACAGGAATCGGCGGCATCCTCGACACTGCAAAACTGGCGGACGAGCTGATCAGCCACCTGGTGGCCCTGCTCGGCGTACGAAGCGCCCATCTGTATCTTGGCGACGCGCCCGAGAACGCAGAAAGTGTGGGCGGCTTCGGGACCCATCGTCTCAACCAGGAAGAACTCGAACGCGCCTGGCACCAGGGGATCTACACCGACGAGGTCGTGGCTCTGCCATTGCAGTCAGACTCCGGCCCACTCGGCGTGCTGGTAGCGGCCGAGAAGGAGGCACGCGCCGGTACCGAGCCCTTCGCCGCCAACGACGTGCGACTCCTCGAACTTTTTGCGGTGCAAGTGACGGTGGCCATGGAGTATGTCCGCCTCACGCGCGAGTCCTTGGAGCGCGAACGCCTTCGGCGCGAGCTCGAGATGGCCGCCGTGATTCAGTCGCACCTTCACCCCCAGGATTTCCCCGTCTTCGAGGGTTTCCGCCTCGCCGCCCGTTCCTCGTCAAGCCGCCAGGTGGCCGGAGACACCTACGACGTGTTGCTCCGGGATGACACGTTGATCGCCACCGTCACCGATGTCTCCGGAAAAGGCGTTGGGGCAGGAATGATCGCCTCGGGTGTGCACGCCGGCGTACGTTTGATGGCCGGAGGCGTGCGAGACCTCGCCGAGCTCGCGGAACGCGTCAATTCCTACCTGGCGGGCGCTACAGCCGACAACCGATTTGCCACCTTCGCAATGGTCCGAGTATGTCCGGATGGCGAAATTCTCGCCGTGAACGCCGGCCACCTCCCGGTGCTCATCCGGCGCCGGGACGGGAAAATCGAAGAAATCGTCAGCAGCGGGCTTCCGCTAGGTATCCTCGCGGCGGCGACCTACACCCAGACAACCGCACGTCTAGACCCTGGGGATCTGTTGGTTCTCTTTACCGATGGCCTGACCGAGGCCGAAGATGCGGACGAGGAAGAGTTCGGGGTCGGCCGCCTGACCGCTGTGGTGGCCGCTCTCGACGAGGCGACAGCGGAACGCGCCTGCGAAGATATCCTGCGAGCGATCGACAGGCACACCGACGGTACGCCGTTGCAGGACGACGCCACCTTGGTAGTCGTGGAGCGCCTGAATTCCTGACCCGCTCCCGGCCACCCGCTAGATGCTAGACGCTAGATACGACAGGAACAAAAATTCTCGACTCTATTTGTCAAGGGGAAGGCGGACGGATCCAGCATCCAGTATCTAGTATCGGGCGGGTGGGTGGGCAGCTCAGCCCTCGTAGAGCCCCTCGATGAGCTCGCTGTACTGGGACTCCACAACTCTCCGTTTGACCTTGAGAGTCGGCGTCAGGGTGCCGTCCTCGATCGACAGCATGAGCGGCAATACCACGTGCTTCTTGATCTGCTCATAGCTCGCGAGAGTCGAGTTGGTGGTCTGAACAACATCGGCGAAGGCGGCGGCCAGCTTGGGATGCTTGGTCAGCTCCTCGGTCGATGAAAACTCGATTCCCTCGTTCTCCGCCCACTTTTCGATCTCCTCGGTGTTGGGCGACAGCAGGGCCACCAGATATGCGCGCCGATCACCGATGATGACAGCGTTATCGACCAGGGGTGAACGCTTGAGCTCCGCCTCGATCGGCTGTGGCGCTATGTTTTTCCCACCGCCGGTCACGATGAGGTCCTTTTTGCGGTCGGTGATACGGATAAACCCGTCACCGTCGATCTCAGCAATGTCGCCGGTGAGGAAGAACCCATCCGCATCGAAGACTTCGGCGGTCTTTTCCGGGAGGTTCCAATACCCCTTCATCACTGAAGGGCCCCTCACGCAGAGCTCTCCGTCGTCCGCAATCTTCACCTCGACGTTCGAGATCGGCTTGCCCACCGTGCCCAGCTTGGTCATTCCTCCTTCGAGCCCGTTGACCGCGATCACCGGTGAGGTTTCGGTGAGGCCATAACCCTCGAGGATTCGAATTCCGATCGAGTGGAAGAACTCATTGATAAAAAATGGAAGCGGTGCACCACCAGAGATACAAAACCGCAGCCTGCCGCCAAGCGCCTCACGTATCTTCGAGAGGACTACTCTGTCGGCGACTTTATAGCCGAGACCACCGGGCACGTCTCCCGCCAACACCTTCGGAAAGGCCTTTTGTCCTGCTCCGAGCGCCCAGTCGAAGAGGGCGCGCCGAACGGCGGGGGCGTTGTTGACCTTGTCCATCACTTTGTCGTAGACCTTTTCGTAAATCCTCGGCACGCTGGCAAATACCGTCGGTCGAATGGTCGCCACGAGGTCGCCGACGTGGTAGACGGAGCAGTAGGCCTTGGTCACCCCCAGATACATGTAGAGATAGCCGAGCATCCGTTCAAAGACGTGGCACAGCGGAAGGAATTCGAGGCAGAAATCGTCCGATCCGACGGTTGCACGTTCGGCGGACGGCAGGACATTTTGGACGAGGTTGTCGTGGGTGAGGGTCACACCCTTCGGCTTTCCGGTTGTGCCGGAGGTGTAGATCAGAGTCAAGAGATCCTCGCCCGTGACCTTTTCAGCCCGCTGCCAGAAAAGATCCTCGGCATCGCCCGAACTCCCCGAATCGGCGACCTCCTCGAGCGCGAGGACACCGGCGGCGCGAGGACCTTCTATCTGGATCAGGTGGGACAGATCGGGGCACTCGTCTCGAATCTCGAGGAACTTCGCCATCTGGTCGGCGTTTTCCGCAACGGCCACCTTGGACCCGGAATCCTTGACCTGATACGCGATCTGGGCCGGTGTGAGCGTGCCGTAAATCGGCACATCGGCCGCCCCGAGATCGATCGTCGCCAGATCGACCATGTGCCACTCGGGTCGGTTGTCGGTCAGCAGCATCACACGGTCGCCGCGCTTCACGCCGAGCTTTTCCAGACCCGCGGCGAGCCCGGAGGTTCGCGAAAAGAACTCCTCCGTGCTCAGCGTCGTATGCCCCTCGAGGGTGTAGTGGAAATAGTGCTTTTCGCGCGTGGTTTCGACTTCGCGGCGGTACAGATCGAGGACCGAATTCTCGTTCATGTCGGCTCTCCCAGGTGTTTCTCACAGGGCGCGATCCCGTCGGTGAGCATCCGGACAAGCGGTCGATGGTGACGCAGAAGATCCCCGGGGCGATCCGCAAGAAGCCAGCTGGTCACGATTTCATCGACCGCGCCAAAGACCAGGTTCGTGGCGAGACCGGGGCTGATGTCTCCACGGAACACGCCCAATTTCTGACCCTCCGTGATGATGTCGCGCACTCGATTCAAATACTCGCCGAGTTTACCACGCGTGAAGAGGCTCATGAATCGCCGCGAGTGGCGTGTTTCGATCTGCAATACATGGGCCAGCGAGTGGTCTCGGCCAAGAGTCTCGAGGTGCAGACGGACCATGACGCTGAGCCGTTCGACGGGATCCTCGATCCTGGAAATCTCCTCATCCAGCCGGTCGATGAACCGACCCAAGACATTGTCGAAAATCGACATCAGCAGGTGTTCCTTGCCCTCGAAGTAGAGGTAAAGGGTCCCGTCGGCAACCCGAGCCGCCTCTGCAACATCGGTCATTCGCGCCGCAAAGTACCCTTTGGATGCAAATACTTCGATGGCGGCCCGCAGAATACGTTGACGTTTCTGCTCTCGGGCAGACAACTCTCGAGATTTTTCGCTCTCCGGCATGGCACCTCCGGATGAATGAGTGCTCATTCATGTTTGACCGACCCGACCTCGGTGTCAAGCCGACCCCGGCTTCTGCATACACGATCTTCGACGAAACTGGATTCGAGGAGCGTTAACGGGCCGGGGCAGGGGCAGCAGACAGCGGCAGTCGTCAGCGACTCGGACCGCGGCAGCGATCAGCGACCGCAACAGAAATCAGAGACCGCGGCAGAGATCAGCGGCCGCGACTGCAGCAGTCATCGGCGACTGCGGCCGACCACGAGCACGGCTTGGTCACCTCCGAATCGTCCCTCAACGAGGTTCGTGCGATGACCGGGCGGCTGCTCCATAGAAACATGATGTGTGACGGAAACTGCGTTTATCTGCGTGATCTGCGGTTTCTCCAAGGATTGGTGGGAGGAAATTCCTCATTCCTCATTTTGTTGAGCCTCTCCTGCCAGGCGAAACCCTGTCGCACGGTGATCGAGTTCGACGTCGTTCGGCAAATGGCGGCCTTCGATCCAGACGACCCACTGTCGTCTGAGCGATTTGAGCAGTCGTCGAGAGGCTTTGGTGAGCGATCTCTGAGTCGAAACAGGGTGGGCCTCTCCCCATTCGCTCGTCAGACCACCTTTTTCGGTGGTCCAGAGAACCAGGGGGACCCTCAACGCCCGAAGATAATCGCGGACACTCCGCGGATCGTAGTGACTGTAATCGACCGCATCTTGAGACAACACCAGCACAACTGCTCGAGGACTCCCGCTGCTGACCGCCCGCATGCCCGCAACCGCCACCGCCTCTGCGAGCCGCTGACCGGTGGCGATTCCCGTGTCGTTCTGCAGGTGGCTCGCAAGCCACGGCAGACCCCAGCGCTTGATATCGAAGGCGTCGGAAATGGAGAAGAGCGCCAGCCCCCTCTGGCGCGTCGGGTTTGGCACCACCAAATGAAGACGATCCCTTTCTTCCGGAAGGTCGGGCTCCGTTGTGACCATGTAGCCGCGTCTACTGAAAACCCGGTCCATGACATGGCCCAACCTCTTCATGACCGGCCACGCTCCGCGGTCGCGAACGAAGAACACGCGAACGCCCTGTTGCTCGACAGCAGCAACCGATGCTATCGTCCCACGAACCCGCAGCATCCCCTCGAGATCGGCCGCCGTGACCCTGCGACCGTCATCCACCACAACTGGCACCGCCGTCAGCTCGGAGGCAATCACGCCACCGTAGGCGCCGCCGAAGGTGACATCCGAGCGTGCGGTGATGCCATCGGGATAATGAGCCTCGGCGCTGAGCAAGTGCATCTCGCGGCGGTCGTATGAGGGCAGTCGAAATCGTCCATCCGGTTCCGGCAGGAGTGACCTCCCGTCAAATGTGACAAAAACGGCCAGGGGTTCTAGACGCTGTCCACTCTCTGTGATCACACGAACCGTCACCGGCGCCTCTGGGGGGCCGTCCTCGAGCACGATCTCCACCTCGGCCTCGGGCCGCGGCAGGTTGACCACCTGCCGTGCGCGACCCGTTTCCGCTCCGCTCGCGTCGCGACCGATGGCCTCCAGCACGTGCGGTCGAACCGATTCTCCAAAATCACACGAGACCGTCCACCCGGGTCCCTCCGCAACGCCGATGCTTTCGCCGTTGAGCAAGATCTCTACCGAAACAACCGACGGGTCGACCGCCACCTCGACCGGGTGGACCCCGGTCATCAACCACAGGAAGAGTGAGACGAATGTTACCAATGTAGCGTGCCCAGGTCATTGTACGGCCCGGCGCCCGTTTAAGTCACGTGACCCAGCGGCACCAGTGATCATCCATCCGCGCCCGAGTCCGCGGCTCCCTGGTCGCCTTCATCCGGACACGCGGGCGGAGGCAGCCACAGCGGTCAGCGGCAGATTCAGTGACACGGACAGCGTCAGCTGACAGGGGCAGGAACAGCGACAGCAATCAGCACCCCGACCGCCCGAGTGCTCTCAGGCGTGAGTTCAAGGGGGCGGGTGGGTGGGAATTCCGAATTCCGAATTCCGAATTCCGAACTCCGAACTCGAATTGCCCTGCCCCGCCAGACGGTATCTCCCACTCGGGTCGTCGAGGTGGACACGGCGCCGAGCGCGCGAATGGCCTGCACTCTGA
>CBDTWX010000062.1:0-15679 GCA_965364305.1 uncultured Thermoanaerobaculia bacterium | reverse complement strand
GAATTCGGAATTCGGAATTCGGAATTCCCACCCGCCCCCCCCGCGATTCAACGGTGGAGGGCGGATTTTTTGCGGAATGAGGAATTAGGAATTCGGAATGCCGCCCACCCAACCAGATACTCGCTACAGGGCCAGTGACAGGAACAGGGATAGGGAGAGCGTCAAGAGACAGTGCCAGAAATCAGCGGCGGTGGTCGGCGACAGATGACAGCGACAGTGAACAGCCGCAGCGGTTGCCGCGAAACTTGCCGAGGCTGAATCTGACGCCGACGCTGTCGCTGCCGCTGACGACTGTCCCTGATCGCGGACGCTGGTTCCTGAGGTTGACGACTGGCACTGCCTCCTGCCGCTGGTTGCAGACGCTGATCGTTGTTTGCGCGACTCGTATCTGAACGCCCTTGCCGAGAGACGCCATCCAGATCCTTCGTAACCGCCCGCCCGTTTCCAAGCGTGCCTCCCGAGAGGATGCCAGGCACGCCGACTCGCGGCGAGACGGGATGCCAGGCACCTCCGTTGAACGTGGGTCCGCCCTTCCGGAACATTGACAACATCCAAGCAGGTGGTGGGTGGGTGGTATTCCTAATTCAAAATTCAAAATTCATAACTCCTCATGCATCTTCGTCCATCCGCTCCGGCGTGTATCACAGATCACGTCTGCTGCGGCTCAGACAGGGGCTTGTAGAGAGTTTTCCTTGACCCGGCGGATAAAATAGATAGATGGCCCGAGCGCCGCGTATTCGTATCGAGGACATCCTCAACCGGATGGAGCGTTACCGCCCCGATCTGGACGAGGACCTCCTGCGGCACGCCTATGTCTTTGCGGCCAACCGTCATCAAGGCCAGATCAGAAGATCGGGAGAGCCATATTTCACGCATCCCCTGACCGTGGCGTGGATCCTGGCCGAGATGGAGCTCGACGAGGAAACGGTCGCCGCCGGGTTGCTCCACGACCTGCTGGAGGACACCCCCACCACGGCCGAGGAGCTGGAGGTCGAGTTTGGACCGGAGGTGGCGCGGCTGGTGGTCGCTCTGACCAAGATGGCCGACTTTGAGTCGAGTTATTCGAGCCGTGAGGCCACCGAGGCCGAGAATTTTCGGCGCCTGCTCCTCGCGTCGATGGATGACGTGAGGGTCATCCTGGTCAAGCTCGCCGACCGACTGCATAACATGCGAACGTTGGCCCACCTTCGCCGCGATCGCCAGGTCGCGATCGCCCGCGAGACTCTGGAGATCTTCGCGCCGATCGCCAACCGGTTGGGGATCGGAAGCATCAAGACCGAGATGGAGGACCTCTGCTTTCGATACCTCCACCCCAAGGAGGCCGAGAAGCTCGAGCAGGAGATCGAGGAACGCAAGGAGGCGGCCGAGCGATGGTTCGCTGAGATTCGAGGTGTCCTCGAGGGTCTGCTGGCCGAGAACAACATCGAATGTGTCGTCCACGGTCGGGTCAAACACCTGTACTCGATCTTCGAAAAGCTCAGACGACAAGGTGTCGACGTCGCCAACGTCTTCGACTTCCTCGCCTTCAGGGTCATCGTCTCGACCGTTGCCGACTGCTACGCGGCTCTCGGTCTCATCCATCATCAGTGGTCACCCGTGCCCGGACGGCTCAAGGACCACCTCGCGATTCCAAAACCCAACGCCTATCAATCCCTTCACACGACCGTGATGGGTCCCGAAGGGCATCCGTTCGAAATCCAGATTCGGACCCACGATATGCACAAGATCGCGGAGTACGGCATCGCGGCGCACTGGAGCTACAAGGAAAAGGGGTCACATGCGCCTGCGGAGGACTCGCGAGTTGCCTGGTTGCGAGCCCTTCTGGACAACTCTGAGGGATCGTCCCCGCGCGAGTTCCTCGACTCCCTCAAGGTCGATCTCTACCCCGATGATGTTTACAGCTTTACCCCGCGCGGGGATGTCTTTTCATTCCCTCGTGGAGCCACCGTTCTCGATTTTGCCTATCGCGTCCACACCCAGGTCGGCCACAATTGTGTCGGTGGGCGCGTCAACGGACGCTGGGTGCCGTTGAAGACCGAGATTCGAAATGGCGACATCGTCGAGATCACGACATCGAACCGTCAGTATCCCCACCACGATTGGCTGGGAATCGTCGCCACCAACCGAGCGCGATCGAGAATTCGGGCCTGGTTGAAGAAGGAGGAAAAAGAGCGTGCGATGGAGGTCGGACGCAAGCTCGTCGATCGGGAGCTGCGCAAGATCGGAACCACGCTTCGCAAGGTAACCGGAGGAGAGGAGTTGGCCGAGGTTGCGGCTGCGAGCGGGTTGGGCAAGGAGGAGGATCTTCTTGCCGCCGTCGGCTTCGGCAAAGTGCCGGTGACCTCGGTGACCTCGCGTTTTCAGAAGGGTGAGCCGCCCGGTGGCGACCCCGCGATGAAGGTCGCAAAGCGTCCGGTGCCCTCCTCGGCGGACGGGCACGCTCTCGAGGTCACTGGTGATGCCGATTTTCTGGTCTATCTCGCCAAATGCTGCAAGCCGCTGCCCGGCGAGGAAATCGTCGGCTTTGTAACCCGTGGAAAGGGGGTGGCGGTGCACGCACGAAGCTGCCCGAACGTCCGAAACCTCCTCTACCATCCGGAACGCGAGATCGAGGTGCGTTGGGCCCCGACCGAGGCGACCTCAAAGGCGCCCGCCTCGCAGGTCGACGTCGATATGTCGTTCGACGACAGCTCGGGGATGTTGGCGTCGATCTCCCAGACGATCTCGTCGGAGGGCAGTGACATCCTCAACTGCCGACTGCGGACCGAGCCGAATGACACCGGTTTCGCGGCCATGACCATCCTCGTTCACGATGCCGCGCAGCTCTCCCGCATCCTCAACCGTCTCCAGAGTCTCAAGGGCATGATGCGGGTCGAGAGGCGTGGGCAGACGAGCGTCGGCCCATGACGACGATGAATGGGTCAGGCCGGTCAGATCCGTGGGGCTTTGGTGACCTTGCCCGACCGAATGCAGCGGGTGCAAACCTTGACGTATTTGGGGGTGCCGTCAACCATCGCGCGCACGCGCTGGATGTTGGGCAGCCAGCGCCGTTTGGTCACATTGTGGGCGTGGGAGATATTGCTCCCCGTCATCGGGCCCTTGCCGCAGATTTCACATCGCTGCGCCATGATCGAATTCCTCCTCAAAATCCCCTCATGGGGGCTGAATTGAATAGCACAGGTGGCGTCGTTTTGCAAGTGGGTGGATCTATCGAGCGACAGAAAATCACTTTTCGAGGCGCAGACTGTGCCGCCGAAACGGACAATTGAAAGGAGCTTTTTCTCCGTTGAAAACTGTTCACTCGTGCTCTTTTTATTGACTTCCCCAAGGGGAATTGATTCTCCTAATAGAAGGCTGGAGGTGAGTGTTGAATACCTCGCTACGGAGTCACGGCCATGTGCCGACATTTCCCTCAGCACTTGACAAGGTATATGCTGGTCACTCGTGTTTGTTTTTGTTGTGATATACGTCCTTGACCTTAACGAAGGCCTTTGGTAGCCTTCAAAGTAGAGGGGTTTATGATCCTTTCCAGAAAAACTTCTGCGATCAAGGTGTAAGCCGTGTTTGGCAAGGCAAAAAAACAAGTCGTCGGTTGCGATGTGGGATCATCTGCGATCAAGATCGTGGAGTTGAAACCGCTCAAAAACGGAGAATTTCAACTCCTCCATGCGGCAATCGCAGACCTTTCTCCGGAAGCGATTGTTGACGGCGCAATTATGGACTCGTCTCTTGTCGTTGAGGCGTTGTCACGATTGATTGCCGAAAACAATGTCAAGAATTCGAATTTTGGTGGCTCATTGTCTGGGCATTCGGTGATCATCAAAAAAATTCAACTGCCCTCGATGACTGACACCGAACTCGCCGAGTCGATCCAGTGGGAGGCCGAGCAGTACATCCCGTTCGACATCAATGACGTCAACCTGGATTATGTGGTGCTCGACTCCGACGCCCGCGACACGATGGATGTCCTGCTGGTCGCGGTGAAAAAGGACCGCATCGCAGATTACACGTCGGTCGTCGTTCAGGCCGGCAAGGATCCGGTCTTGGTTGACGTTGACGTGTTTGCGCTGCAAAACGCATTCGAGGCCAACTACGACGTCGACCCGGAGACGATTGCTCTGGTGAACGTCGGCGCGTCGGTGATGAACATCAACGTCCTGCACCACGGCACCTCGATCTTCTGGCGTGATGTCGCGTTCGGCGGAAACCAGTACACGGAGGCGATTCAGCGAGAGCTCAGCCTCTCCCGCGATGACGCCGAGAATCTCAAGCTCGGTGAAAGGGTAGGGGAGAACACCCTGCAGCAGGTGTTGAGCGTCATCAACAGCGTGTCGGAAGACCTCACAGCCGAGCTGCAAAAGACCGTTGACTTCTTTGTCGCGACCTCTTCGGTGGATCATATCGATCGGGTGGTCCTCGCGGGCGGAAGTGCGCGAATCCTCAACCTCGAAGAGGTGCTCAGGGAACGCTTCCAGGTTGCCGTGGAAGTCATGAATCCGTTCCGGAACATCCGCTACAGCGAGTCCGACTTCGATCCGGAGTGGATCAACCAACACGCGTCAGCGATGGCGGTGGCTGTGGGCCTCGCGGTGCGAAGGGTCGGAGAATGACGCGATGATCAAAATCAATCTCGTTGCTGAAGCTCCGGCCGCCGCAGCCGTACAGACCGAAAAGACACCGTTTTCTCTGGGGGCCAAGCAGGGCGATATCATCCTCATGATCATGCTTGCGGTTTCCGCCATCGTGGTCGGCACCCAGTGGTATCTACTCACCAGCGAGCGCACCGACCTCCGAGCGGTCGAACGTCAACGGCGGCAGGAGCGCGACGAGCTGCTCAAATACATCAAGTTGGTCGAGCAACTCGAAGCTCGGCGTGAGGCGCTCCGTCACAAGATCAACGTCATCAACGAGCTCAAACGGAATCAGCAGGGCCCGGTTCGCATCATGGACGAGGTGTCCCAGGCGCTACCCGAGCTCGTGTGGTTGAACAGGATGACGCTCAAAGGCACGTCTGTCGTGCTCTCGGGCGTCGCGATGGATGAGAACGCCGTCGCGAACTACATCACGAATATCAATGCGTCGCCGTACTTCGAGGAACCGTTCCTCAAAAATCTCACACGGTCTCGAGGCGACACATTTGGATTCCAGCTCAACTGCACGTTCATCAATTCCCCGCCGAAGATTGCGGCGGAGGGTACCCGGCAGGCGGGTGCCGGATCATGAGGACGGAGGGCTGACGCGATGGCAATTGATCTCAACGCAAAGCCCTGGTACGTCGCAGCGTTGGTCGGACTCGTGCTGGGTGTCGCGACGTTCGTAGTCATGCACATTTATGTGTTCAAACCGATCAAGACGGACATCACCCGGCTGGAAGAAAAGATCGACGACCTCGAGCGCGAGATCGAAAAGGGTCGAGCGGCAAAAGCCGACCTGCCACGGCTCGAGGAGGACATCAGGAACTACGAGGTAGAGCTCGAACGGCTGCGCCGGATTCTGCCGACGCGCCGCGAGACCGACAACTTGATCAAGCGGCTCAAACAGCTCAACGAACAGGGGCGCTTCGATCTGACCCGTTTCACCCCTGGCGAGTTCGAGGATCGCGGGTTCTATCTTGAGTGGCCGATAAGGGTCGGTCTTGACGGCACCTACCACGAGCTGGGAATCTTCTTCGACCGGCTCAGCAGGTTTTCTCGGATCATCAATGTCAACGACCTCACGATAACCCCCTTGAGGAGGTCGAATAGCGGCAATGCCACGATTCACGCTGAGTTCGTGCAGCGTACCTTCATCTACAAAGAAGAGACGCCGGAGACACAGGAATGAACCGCAATTTGATCCTGTCGTGTGGTGTGATCGTGTTGCTGATGGGCCCGGGCATGATCGAAGGGCAAGAGACCGAGCCTCCGGCCGAGGAAGCACCGGCGGCGGATTCGCCGACCGCCGTGGTCGATGATGAGGTCGATGTCTCCGGCATCGAACAGATTCTTCGCGGCGAGGAAGAGGTCATGGAGGGCGGGATCTTCAATTACGACCCCGCAGGGAGGCGAGATCCCTTCCGTTCTCTTCTCGCGGGCTTTGAGGAGCCGGAGGAGGGGCCCGAAAAGGTTCGTCCGCCGGGATTGCCCGGAATGCTGGTCGAGGAGCTGAGGCTCGAGGGAATCATCGAGACCCCGAGCGGGATCCTCGCGTTTGTGTTGGGCCGTGACAACGTGTCCTACATCATTCGGCCGGGGACCAAGCTTTACAACGGCGAGGTCGCTGAGATTCAGCCCAAGAAGGTGGTCTTCAGACAGAACGTGAATGATCCCAAACGACTCAAGCCGTACGACGAAGTAGTGCGAGAAATCACGGACTAGCCGTTGATTTGAGAGGAATATGGGGGACGGCATGATGATGAAAAACGTCCGCATCCTGGTGGCGACCGCGGCCTGCCTCCTGCTGGGGGCCGGTGTGCCGCTTCTCGCCGAGGAGTCCACCCCAACGATTCACGGGATGGATGCGGAGGCGGGGCCTTCGGGGCCTGTGCTCTACCTCCGAGCGACTGGGGAGCTGGAAACCGTTCACTACTCGCCGCAACCGAGCGTGTGGGTCGTGGAGCTGCCCGAGGCAAACTGGGACCAGGGCGACGGATTTCTCGCGCAGCCCGAGCTCGGCATCGAACGTGCGGAACTCGACCACGTCGAGGAGTTTGGCAAGAGAGTCTCCCGTCTCACGGTGTGGTTGGATGAACCCGCACAGCTGACGCTGACCGCAGAATCGGGCGGTATGGAGCTCGCGTTCACGTCCTTTGCCGAGCAGAACGCCTCGACTCAGTCAGGGGTTTCGCGTGAGGAAGTCGTCGTGCCCAGTGTTTCGGCGGCGGTCGGGCCGCGAGAGGCGCAGTCGTCGCCCACCGCGAAAACCGGGCCGACCAGCCTCTTCGAGGTGGTGCCGGTTCGAACCGGTGAGGGCCTGGTACTCGAGCTCAAGGCCGACCGATCTCTCGATGTGACGGCTTTCACACTTCCCGAGCCGCGCCGGTTGGTGCTCGATCTCGAAGGGGTGATCAACCGCGTCGATCGCTATGTCATGCCGGTGAACTCGCCATTGGTGAGCCAGGTTCGGGTGGCCCAGCACAGCACCGACCCCGAGCTCGTGACGCGGGTGGTGCTCGACCTCCGAGGCGATGCCGACTACCGGATCGACGCGACCGCGGACGGAGTCACGGTAGCCGTCGGTACGGATGGCGACCGTCTGCCGCAGATCGCCGAGTCCACGGCCGTTGCGGATGCCGGTGTCATCGAGATCACCCGCTCGCAGCCCGAGGCGTTGCCCGAGCCGGAGCCGGCCCAGGAGGTCGTCTCGGCCCTTTTCGATCTTCCCGATGAACCCTCTCCCGACGATGTGGTCGACGAGCCTGCGGAATCGACACGGAGCCCGTGGGTCGCGGACAACGACCAGCTCATCGAGCAGGCCGAAGCTGTGACGGTCTTCGACTCGCCGACGACCCAGGCCGAAGGTTACGCGGTCACCGATATCGCGACCGAGGAGGAGCAGTGGACCGGCGAGCCGATCACGCTGACCCTCAAGGACGCCGACATCAAGGATGTGCTCAAGACGTTCTCGGTCCTCACCGACCTCAACATCGTTCTCGATCCCGGCGTCAGTGGATCGGTCACCGTCGAGTTGCGTGACGTGCCGTGGGACCAGGCGCTCGATCTCATCTTGAAGATCAACGGGCTCGATTACGTACTCGAGAATAACGTCCTCAGGGTGGCGCCGATATCGAAACTGGCGGCGGAGAAGTCCGCCAGAGCGGCGTTCGTCCTCGAGCAGGAACGCGCCAAACCGCTCAAGACGGTGCTCAAACCGATTTCCTACTCGAAGGCCAGCGATGTCGCGTCCCTCCTGTCGAGCGACAGCTACCTGCTCTCTTCCCGCGGGTCGGTGACGACCGACGAACGCACCAACACCCTGATCATCAGAGACGTGGTGGACCGCGTGGAGGGCATTCTCCGGTTGATCGACAGCCTCGATCTTCCGACGCCGCAGGTCGTGATCGAGGGCCGCATCGTCGAGACGACGCGACAGTTTTCGCGGGCCCTCGGCGTGAGCTGGGGTTTCACTGGCGTCATGGACGCGGAGCACGGCAACGACACCGGGCTCAGGTTCCCGAACTCGATCGAGACGTCAGGTCGGGTCGATGTTCCGACGACCTCGACCGGCTTTCTCGCTATGACCTTTGGCGACATTCTCAACACCTTCAACCTCGACTTCCTGCTGACCGCCGCCGAGTCCGACGGTCTGGTGAGGATCGTGTCCACCCCGCGCGTGACCACCCAGAACCTGATGCGAGCGTCGATCCGCTCTGGTCTGCAGATTCCGGTGCAGACCGTGGCCAACAACACGGTGACGGTGCAGTATGTGGACGCGACCCTGCGTCTCGAGGTGACTCCGCAGATCACCGCCGAGGGCACCGTCAACCTCGACATCAACATCAAAAAGCAGGAGCCTGTGCTGGCGCTCGCGGTCGTCGGGGGCAACAACGCGCCGATCTTCACGCGTGACGCCGAGACCCAGCTCCTCGTTCGTGACGGCGGTACAACCGTAATCGCCGGTATCTACCAAATCAACGACCAGAGTGGTGAGGACCGGGTCCCGGGTCTCCACAAGATTCCAATCTTGGGTTGGCTCTTCAAAAACAAGACCATTGACCGGACCCACGACGAGCTGCTGATCTTCATTACACCGAGGATCGTGAAGTACTAGGCGGAGGATCTGATGAAGCGATTCTGGCAATTCTGCGGTGTCATCACCCTCGTGCTGACCGTCGTTTCATGCGGCGGCAACAGCACCTTGGACAATACCGTCGCGGCGGTCTATCTGACGATTGAAGTCGAGGAAAACAACCCGGACATCGACCTCTGTCTTCAGGCGTTCGATGTCGTTGTGAGCAAGATGGCGATTTCCTCGGAACTCAAAGACCCCAACGGGTCGGTGTCTCCCAACCAGGACGTCCGGCTGTCGCGATGGGTGATCACCCCGTCCCGTACCGACGGTGGCAGCACGACCTCGCCCGAGTGGTCCTATGACCAGAGTGTATTTGTCCCGGCCGGCGGGACTGCAGACCTCGAGAACTACAGGGTCTACCCGGCGGAGTATCTGAATGAAATTCCGCTTTCGTATCTGCTGCCGGAAAACGGCGGGTTCGACCCCGAAACCGGCAACACGAATATTCGGCAGAGTCTCGAGTTGGTGATCTACGGTGAGACGGTTTCGGGCAAGAAGGTCGCGACCCAGCCCGTGCCGATCGCCTTCAATTTCTTTTATGACTGTTTTGGGCAGTAACGAGTGGGGGTCTGAAGCCATGAAGAGGTTTATACCTTGTCTCGCGCTGATCGCGCTGGTTGCCCTGGTCGGGTGTTCCGGGGATAGCCCCTCCGCCGAACCGGTGCCGACGGTGGTGCCGACGATCTGGGGCATCGAGTCGCTGACCGTCAGTGACACCACGCCCTTTGTCGGGTCACCGGTCCTGGTCGACGTCGAGGTCACAAGAGACGGCTCGGCGGCTCCGGACGGGACCATCGTCGAGTTCCTTTCGTCGGGACCCGGGAGCCTCTTCGGCTTCACCAGTGGCGTGCTGACGAAAGGTGATCTCGTGCTCAACGAGGATGTCTCCGTTGTCACCGAGGACGGGGTCGCTTCAGTGTTTTTCGCTGTGGTGCCGTTAGACGAGAATGATGACCCGGCGGGCAGCTACACGATCCAGGCGCGAGTCCACGATGTTTTGACCCAGACAAGCGTGGCATACGCTACCCGACCGACCACCGACACGTTCCAGCTGATATCCGTCAACCCGACTCGCGGGCCCTACACCGGTGAACAGGTAGTGACCCTTTACGGGGTCAATATCTCGACGCCTGTCGAGGTCTACTTCATCGTCAACGGACGGCCCTACGAGGCCGAGGTCGTCGATACCGTTGTGGGCGACGATGGATGGATCCAGGTTCTCACGCCGGTGTTTACCGGCCAGGACTGGAGCATCGAGCAGACGGCGGACATTCGGGTGTTGGTGAGCGCCGGCACGACGGAGCAGCAGACCGACACGCTGTTCGGCGCCTACACGCTGCTGCAGCAATCGCAGACCGCGGGCCCGGTGATCTTCGGCGTGGCTCCGAACTCTGGCCGTTCTTCCGGTGGCGAGGTTGTCAGCATTCTCGGCCAAGGATTTGACTTCTCCGCCGCCAATATGGTGGTCGGTTTCACCGACTCTGGCGGCACCGCACGTCTTGCTTCCATCCTAGCCGTGGCTCCGGACGGGACCCAGATCCAGGTCGAAACGCCCCTATTCAGCACCCTGCCGCTGGACCAGGACGATCCGCAGGACGTGGAGGTAACGACGCCGAACGGCAGCGATACGCTCGCGGACGGCTTCATCGTCCTTGCTGACGAGCCGCAGCCGGACATCACCTCAATCTCGCCGACCTCGGGCCCGCTCGATGGAGGCACCCTCGTGACAATCTTCGGCAGCGGCTTTCAGGTGCCGATGCAGGTGTGGTTCGGCGACCTCACGGCGCTCGACGTCAACGTCTTCAACGACACCACACCGGCGGACAACGACCGGATCACCTGCGTGACCCCAGATTACAGCCAGCAGGACGAGGTGCCCCCGGTGACGGTCAATGTCAGGGCCGTCAGCATGACCTCGGGCAAGGACGACACCCTTCCCTCGGCCTTCACCTACGGCGACGAGCTCTACATCAGCGGCAACAGCCCGAGCGAGGGTGGTCTGGGCGACCTCGTGATCATCTACGGTTCGGGCTTCGAGGACCCGCTTCAGGTCTTCTTGGGCGGCGAACAGATGGAGGTCGTCAGCGTCTCCGGCACCGAGCTGGTGGTCCGCATCCCCGATGATCTCGGCACGCAGTGCGGGGCGACATCCGGAGCGTTCACGGTCACCCTGCTCGAGTCGAACCGGACGACCGCCGGCGGCAACTTCACCATCCGCGGCAACACGCCGCTGGTGCTTTCGGTCGATCCGGTCATTCTGCAGGAGGACGGCGCAGTCCCGTCGAACGTGACTCCGGACGACATCACCATCAACGGCCAGCAGTTTGCCGAAGAAGTGCTGGTGAGTATCGGCACCTACGTCGTACCGTCTACCGATGTCGACCGGGTCAGTGATACCACGATCGATGTCTTCAATCTGCCGGGTCCGGACGATCTCGGGATCATCTTCGACAGCGGGGCGTGCGTCACGGGCGGCGGTGCGCCGGGCCAACGCCAGGTGGCCACATCAGTGAGCGTCACCGTGACCAACTTCCCGGGCGACTGCTCCGACACCCTGCTCGGCGCCATCGTGGTCGAACCTTTCGACCAGACCTGTGTCGTGGCGCCGGACATCCAGGTGGCCTTCAACGGCACCTTCCCGGGTGACACCGAGGCCGGATCGTGCTCTGCGACACCACAGACCGTCCAGGTCACCAACACGAATGTCGGCAGCACGCTCACGGTGTTCAGCATGACCCTTGGCGGTGAGTTCTACTTCGACAACACGGCAACGAGCCAGAACGAACCGTCGTTCACGGTGGCCGGCGGTGCTACCGTAAATCGAGATGTCTACTTCTGTCCGAGTGCCTCGAGCACGGGGACTTTGTCGGGAAGCCTTTCTATATTCAGCGACGATCCCGACGAGAGCTTCCTGACCTACAATCTCTCGGGTACGGTGACGCCTCCGAACATTCAGGCAGCCTTGACCCCGAGTGGGAATTTCGGAAGCATCGCCGTTGGATTTTGTACGCCAGCTCCCGGTTACGATCTGTCGATCACGAACACCGTCGCCAACAGCACGCTCGACATCTCGATTATCAGCACCAACGGCCAATTCTTTATCGGCGATCCAGCACTCACCAACCAATCTGTAACCAACATTTCCGTCGCGGGCCTCGCGACCGTGAACTACGAGATCTATTTCTGCGCAGATGCGGTCGGTACTTTCAATGGGACCCTGAGCATATCGAGCAACGATCCCGATCAACCGACGACGACGTTCAACCTGACCGGCACCGGCATACCCTAACGGAGAAATTTTCCCACCGGCCCGCATGGGCCGGTGGGAGAAAATTTCATGGACTATCGTGTCGAACAACTGCGATTCGAGCTCCGGGAGGATCCTTCCTCCCGGAGCTTCTTCAAGCTCGGTGAGCACCTGCGCCGGGAAGGCGAGCTCGATGAGGCGATCGACGTGCTGCGGACCGGACTCGAACACCACCCCCGATACGTTGCCGCGTGGGTGAGCCTGGGTCGTGCGCTGTTGGCCGCCGGCCAGGGTGCGGAGGCGGCGACCGCGCTCGACACGGCGCTCGAGCTCGATCCCGGGAACGCGGTCGCGGCGCGGGCCGCCGGCGAGGCGGGCATCGTCAACGAGGAGTGGATCAAGGCCGTCAAGGCCCTCAAGCGGGCGCGTGGCCTGACGCCTCAGGACGAGACCCTGGACGAGCGGATCGCGTTTGTCGAGGAAAAGCTCGGCGAGCGCGGTCAGCTCGAGGCGCCACATACAGCCGTCCAGCCGACTGGAGAGCTCCTCCCGGACGGGCCTGATGAGGCCGCCACAGACAATCCATTCGTCGTCCAGTCGACCGGCCGCACTGCCGTGTGGAGTGCCGCCAACGATGTCTTCGAGGCGGGGTGGGTGGCCGACGAGGACGTTGCTCAGGTGGCCGGAGATGATCAGCCCGATGATTCCGCCGGGGAACCATCGCACCCGGTCGAGGACGCCGAAGATGCCGACGCCGGCGCGGGGGATATATTCGAGGTCGCGGCCGAAACGATACCGCCGCCGGACAGCACGCTCGATGGCAGTGAGGCGCCGCCAGTACCGGAGCCAGAGATCGAGGCCGAACCTATCGTCGAGCACGAGCACGAGCACGAGCACGAGCACGAGCCCGAGCACGAGCTCGAGCCCGAGCACGAGCTCGAGCAGGGGGACGAAGACGAGTCCGTGTCAGACCAGATACCCGTGCCGACCATGACCCTGGCACAGCTGGCGATTGCCCAGGGGGATCTGGATCTGGCCGAGCAGACTCTGCGCGGGGTGCTCGAGTCGGAGCCGGAAAACCAAGAGGCCTCGAGATTGCTGGAAAGTCTTCGAACGGTTCGCCACACTGGACCTGACGTTGCCGACCGCAGCGAAGATCCAGGCAAGCGCACGACGCAGAAATTGCGACGTTGGCTTGACACGGTTAGACTGGCCTCGGAGAGGCTGGATTCGTGAATTTTGAAGATTCGATGCGACAGCTCATGGAGGACTGCCCCGGAGCGCGCGGAGCGGCAATTGTCGATCCTGACGGCATCCCGGTGGTGGTGACTCCGCGCGAGGGTTCTCTCGAGGTCCTCGGCGCGGAGCTGGCGACGATTCTCCGCGATCTGGCCGAGGCGGCGCGGGAGTTTCAGCACGGAAGTCTGAAGCAATGCTCGATCTTTGCTGATGAGGCGACGATCGTCCTGACGACCATTGCGGCAGGCTACTTTCTGGTGTTGGTGCTGAGCCGTGACGGGTTTGCCGGCAAGGGCCGGTATCTCAGTCGGCTCGCCCGTGAACGCCTTCGCTCCGAATTCATCTGAGGTGAGCCGTTGATGTTCAAGTTCGAAGAAATTTGTGAGCTGATCAAGTTGGTCGGCTCCTCCGGGGTGGCGAGTGTCGAGGTGGATCACGCCGGATCCCGCGTACGAATCGAGGGGCGTTCGCAGGTGGCGCCGGCAACGGGTGCGGCGCCGTTGGCCGCTCCGGCGGCCGTTGTATCGGAACTCGAGCCGGTTTCGGGGTCGGCGGAACCCGAGCCGCCAGTCTCGTCCGCCGCCGACGAAGAGGAAGGTCTGCATGTCATCAACTCGCCCATCGTAGGCACCTTTTACAGGGCGCCAAATCCCGACGCCGATCCGTACGTCAAGGTCGGCGATTATGTCGAAAAGGGCCAGACCTTGTGCATCGTCGAGGCCATGAAGCTGATGAACGAGATCGAGAGCGATACTCGAGGAACGATCGTCAAGGTCGCACCTGACAACGCCCAGGCGGTGGAGTACGGCGAGCAGTTGTTCGTCATCCGTTCCTCCTGATGTTCTCGAAAATTCTGATCGCCAATCGAGGAGAGATCGCGGTGCGAATCATCGCAGCGTGCCGCGAGCTCGGCATCTCGACCGTGGCGGTGCACTCCGAGGCTGACCGAGACTGCCTCCACGTGAAGCTTGCCGACGAGGCGATGTGCATCGGCCCCGCGGACTCCGCGGGTTCCTACCTCAACGTCACCTCGGTGATGTCGGCCGCCAGGATCACCGGTGCGGAAGCGATCCACCCCGGATACGGGTTCTTGGCCGAGAACGCGCGTTTTGCCGAGATTGTCGGCGAGTGTGGACTCACATTCATCGGACCCTCCGCCGATGCCGTTCGCCTCATGGGCAACAAATCGGAGGCGCGACGGACCGTGGCGGCTGCCGAGGTCCCGATCCTACCCGGTTCGGACGGTCCACTCACCTCGAGCGATCATGCGCTCGAGCTCGCCAGGGAAATCGGCTTTCCGGTGATTCTCAAGGCGTCCTCAGGTGGCGGTGGCCGAGGCATGCGCCTCGCCCGGGATATGGAGGAGCTGCAACGATCCTACGATACTGCGTGGAACGAGGCGGAGCGGGCCTTTGGAGATCCCACCCTGTACCTCGAAAAGTATCTCGAGCGACCGCGCCACATCGAATTTCAGGTGCTCGCCGATTCGCATGGCCGGGTGATCCACCTCGGCGAGCGCGAATGCTCGATCCAACGGCGCCACCAGAAGATCATCGAGGAGGCGCCCTCGACCGCTCTCGATGCGGAGCTTCGGACGGAGATGGGCAAAGCGGCGGTGGCGACGACCCGCGCGGCGCGGTACGAGAACGCCGGCACCGTCGAGTTTCTGCTTGGCGAAGATGGCGGGTTCTATTTCATGGAGATGAACACCCGAGTCCAGGTCGAACATCCCGTGACCGAGCTGGTGACCGGGATCGATATCGTCAAGGAGCAGCTTCGAATTGCCGCCGGCGAGGAGATGTCGATCCCAAAGCGGCGTCAGATACGGCCCCAGGGGCATGCCATCGAGTTCCGTATCAATGCCGAGCACCCCGAAACTTTTGCGCCGTCGCCCGGTCGCATCACCGACCTCGCCATCTCTGGAGGACTGGGTGTTCGGATGGACACCCATATCTATGCTGGCTACACCGTCCCGCCCTACTACGACAGCCTGGTGGGCAAGCTGCTGGTCCACGGACGCGACCGCGAGGAAGCCATCGTCCGCGGCAGGCGCGCCCTCGAGATGCTCCGTATCGAAGGCATCAACACCTCGATTCCTCTGCATCTGCGAATTATCGACAACGAGGAGTTCCAGGCCGGCGAGATCGACACCCATTTCATGGAACGATTTCTGAGCTGACATCGGTCTTTTCTTTTTTTTTCAGCCCCGGGTTTTCCCTGATGAGATTGTCGATTGAGGATTGTCGGATTATTGAAAATCCGGGGCTGAAAAAAAGGCAAAGGAAGAGCGTTACGGTCCCAGTGATAACATTATTGAGGATGCGCAACATTTTCCTGATCGGCTTTATGGGCGCGGGGAAGACCTCGATCGGCGAGGTGTTGGCAGTGCGTCTCGGTTTCGATTTCATCGATCTCGACCGGCGG
>CBDTWX010000061.1:0-15843 GCA_965364305.1 uncultured Thermoanaerobaculia bacterium | reverse complement strand
GTCCCGTGCGCCCGTCTCCGCGTGCTGCGCCCCGGCGCCGGCTGCCGCCGCGGGCTGCTGCGGGGCCGACGCACCGGCCGGCGCGCCGCGACGGACCGACTGGTTCATGGTCACCAGCGCCGCGCTTGCGGGGCTCGCCGCCAGACCTCCGCCAGAAAATGGTGCCGGTCGGCGCCGAATCGAGGTCTTTCGGCCCACTTCAGACGTTCGAGCATGCCCATGGTCTCGCCGAGAATAATGCCGCCCGACGAGGGCAACGGCATCGACGCCACCTCCCATCCATAGGCGGAGAACCGCACCGGTTCCCGCCACACCGGTCGGTAGGCCGAGAGATCTGCCGCACGGAGCACTCCTCCGTAGCGATTGACCACGAGCTCGATGGCCGCCGCAACAGGGCCCTCGGTGATGGCGGGCGCGCCACGAGTCGAGTAGGCTTCGAGCGTTGCCGCCAGCTCCGGCAGCTTCATCTTCGTACCGGCTTCCGGAGGCGCGCCGTCGGGTAACCAGACGGCCGCGGTTTCGGGGAATTTCTGGAGGAGCTCGGAGCTCCCCGTCAGCGCACGTTCGAGTCGCCGGGTGACCACGAATCCATCCCGCGCAAGACGAATGGCCGGCGCCACCACCCGTTTCCACGGCAGCCGGCCGTACTTTCGGTGAAGCTCTTGCAGTCCCGCAGGGGAGCCCGGAACCCCCGCCGCCAGCGGACCCACCAGCGAGGCATCCGGACGCGGCTCTCCGTCGGCGCCCAGATACATGTCGTGCGAAGCCGCCGCCGGTGCGGTCTCGCGAAAATCGAGAGTGTCGACCTCGCGACCGAATTTGACGACTGCAAATCCGCCGCCTCCGAGGTTCCCGGCTTGCGGGTGGACCACGGCAAGGGCGAGGGCGGTGGCCACCGCGGCATCGGCGGCATTGCCCCCGGCCCGTAAGATCTCGAGACCCGCACCGGTTGCGACCGTTGCCGCGCTCGACACAGCACCGCCGCTACCGCGCACCGCTGCCGGGTGAGCCGCGTCGGCCACGGCGACCTGACCGATGAGCAAGGTCAACAACATCCAGCAGCGAATCCAACGACACCGCGAATCGAGAGTTGATCGCATCATCGTCCGAGTTTACTGTAATCTGCCCCGCCCACACATCCCGCCACACCGCGGCCAGAGGTCGACAGAACAAAACCCACCCGAGCTGCGTACTACCGGGTGTTGGAGGACCGAAGATGAACCACCGCGCGAGTACGTGTTCTCAAGGGCCTTCGCACACCGATTTGACCTCCCGAATTCGCGGCACGCTGACCCAGCTCGACGATCTCGATCGTGAGACCGCCGGATATCTCAACGGCCTCGCCTTCATCCTGCAACGGGTCGCGGCGGCTGACGAGCACATTGGCCACGAAGAGGTCGACACAATGGAGCAGATCCTCGTCGAACACGCCTCACTCTCGCGGCCCCAGGCGGTGCTAACGGTGGAAATCGCCAAGCACCGGCGACAGCTCGCCGACTGCTGTTGCGCCTATCAGACGAGCCGCGAGCTCCGCTCTCGTCTCGACGAAGAGTCTCGGAGAAGGCTGCACCTCTTTCTCGATGCGGTGGCCGAGGCCGACGGCCTGGTGCATCCAACCGAGGAAGCCGAGATCCGGCAGATTGCGGCCGAGCTCGGCATCGTCTAACCAGCGAACCCGCGTCTCATCCTCCCCGCTCGCCGCCGAGAATCAGATATGATTCCTCGCGCGCCGTGTCAATCCACGGCCGGAGGCAAGATGACCTGGAACTACTCGGAGAAGACCACCCAGCTATTCATGGCTGCGGTGCAAGGCAAACCCGGGACCCACCTGGGAGAAATCGAAGATCCCGATGGTTTTGGTGAGCATGGATCGATCGCATGCGGCGACGCTCTGCGATTCACCTTTCGAGTCAAGAGAAGTCCCGACGACCCTTTGCAGGACCGGATCACCGAAGCTCGCTACCTGACCTTCGGCTGTACCTCGGCGATCGCCGCCTCGGAGGCGCTGTGCTCCATCATCGAGGAGGGCGACTTCACCCCGATCGAGGCACTGAAGATCACCAACCAAGACATCGTCAACTACCTCGAGGGTCTCCCCAAGGCCAAGATCCACTGCTCCGTCATGGGCGCCGAGGCGCTCGAGGCCGCGGTCTTCAACTGGGCACAGAAACGTGGAGTCGACCTCGCCGAGCTCGGTGTTGACATCCGGCGCGACGAGCAGGAGGAGGGTCGCCTGGTTTGCACCTGCTTCGGTCTCACCGAACCGTATATCGAGCGAAAGATCGATGAGCTGGAGCTCAAGACCATCGCCGACATCACCAACGCCATCAAGGCGGGCGGCGCCTGCATGTCGTGCCACCACACACCGGGCGGGCTGCAGGACCTTTTGACCAAGGTCTGGGGCAGGCAGCCGACGGCTTTCAAAGAGCTGCCGGTTCTGCCGACGGCGCGCGAGCCGAGGACTCAGCCGCCGCAGGAAATGTCACCGTTCAAGTTCGCCAAGCTGGTCGAGCACGTCCTCGAAGAGCACGTGAGACCGCGGCTCGCCAAGGACGGCGGTGATCTCGAGATCGTCGACATCAAGGACAGCGTGGTCTACGTCGGGATGACAGGCGCGTGCTCAGACTGTGTGGGATCCACTCATACAATCAAGATGCTGGTCGAGCAGGCGCTCAAGGATCACGTTGATGAACGAGTGAGGGTGGTCCAGGTGTAGTTCTTTTTGTCCGCGTTCGCCCCTCGGGCGACCGCGGACAAAGGACAAAAAGAAGACGAGAAAAAATAGGAATCGGAGAAGCTGTGGCGGTTATTTACCTCGACAACAATGCAACCACGCAGGTGGCGCCAGAGGTGGTGGAGGCGATCACTCCCTACCTCACGGGAGAGTATTTCAATCCGAGCTCCATGTACGAGGCGGCACGCGGGCCTGCCGATGCCATCAGCGAGGCTCGACGCACGATCGCCAAGCTGCTGGGAAAGGCCCGCGCCAGCGAGATCCTCTTTACCTCCTGCGCCACCGAGAGCAACAACACCGCCGTCTTCGGCACCATCGCCGCCAACCCCGAGCGGCGCCACATCATCACAACCGCCGTCGAGCACCCGGCGATCTTCGAGGTTTGCCGCGATCTTGAACGCCGTGATTACGAGATCGACTTCATTCCGGTCGACACAGAGGGCCGATTAGAAAAGGGGGAGTTCGTGCGGGCCCTCCGTCCCGACACGCTCCTGGTTTCGGTGATGCACGCGAACAACGAAACGGGGGTCATCTTCCCGGTTGAGGAGCTGGCGCGAATCGCCAAGGAGACCGACCCGAGCATCGTCTTCCACACCGACGCCACTCAGACAGTCGGTAAACTACCCATCGACCTCCGGGCCGGCTTCAAAAACGTGGACCTGCTGTCGTTTTCCGGACACAAACTGCATGCGCCAAAGGGGATCGGCGCTCTCTATATCCGGCGCGGCACTCCCTGTCGGCCGTACCTGCTCGGCGGACACCAGGAGGACGGCCGCCGTGCCGGGACCGAAAACGTCGCCTTCATCGTCGGTCTTGCGCGCGCCCTCGAGCTCGCCATGGATCGGAACGAAGACGATGGGCCGCGGATCACCGCGATGCGCGACCGTCTCCAAAAGGAACTGGTGGCGCGCATCCCGTATCTCCAGGTCAACGGCGGCGAGGCGCCCAGACTCGACAACACGCTGAATGTGGCCTGCCACTTCATCGAGGGCGAGGGCATCCTTTACCAGCTCTCTGAGCACGGGATCTGCGCCTCCTCGGGGTCCGCCTGCACCTCCGGCTCGCTCGAGCCATCGCACATCCTGCGGGCGATGAAGATTCCGTTCACCGCAATTCACGGCTCGGTCCGCTTCAGCCTCAGCCACTACACGACCGAGGAAGAGATCGACACCGTCATCGAGATCTTCCCGGAGATCGTGGCCAGCCTGCGCCGGCTCTCGCCCTATTGGGACAACAATAAGAATGAGCCGCGTCCCGAAGCCCTGGAGATGTTGGAGCAGACGGAGATCCCACAGGCCCGGGGATAGCACTCAGCGCCAGGTTCGGCGCCAGGGACGGCGTCAGATCCGATGCGCCCGGTGGCACGGTCATTTCTCGTCGTTCGAAATCCTGCTCCTGCTCGAGCTCGAAATCGTGATGGATAATGTAGCTAAATCCTCAACAACTGCAGTTGTTTCTTCAGTATCTCCCGAGGAATCGCGGGTCAATTGCTGATCGCTGACGCTGATCTCTGCCGCTGGTCGCTGACGCTGACAACTGCCGCTGTCTCCTGTCGCTGGCCCCGATCGCTGCCGCTGCCGCTGTTTCGGGCACGGAGACGGAAACGGATAGGCTAGAGTGACTCCCATGAAAGGTCTATTCCTGCTCGCTGTTGTCCTTGTCACCCCATTCATTATCTCGGCCTCTGACGTCACCTCAGATGACTGGCTTACGGTGGCCGAAAAGACTGATTTCCAAGCTACCTCGAGTTACGACGAGACCATGGCCTTTCTGCGGAAAGCGCAGGCTGCAGCACCCGATCTGATTCGCGTCACCGATTTCGGCCGCTCCGCCCAGGGCCGCCCGCTGCCGCTGGTGATCGTGTCCTCCGACGGTGCCTTCACGCCCGAGGTCGCGGGCGATACGGGCAAACCCGTCTTGCTGCTGCAGAGCTGCATCCACGCCGGCGAGGTCGACGGTAAAGACGCGACCCTGATGATCGTGCGCGATATCGCCCTCGGGTGGCGTCCCGAGTTGGCCGAGGGTCCGATCCTCCTCTTCGCCCCGATCTACAACGCAGATGGCCACGAGCACGTTTCGCCCTACAACCGTTCCAACCAGGACGGCCCTGTGGAGGGCATGGGTTATCGGGCTACCGCAAACGGCATCAACCTCAACCGCGACTTCCTCCGTCTCGTCAGCCCGGAAGCAAAGGCGATGGCGCGCCTGATATCGTCCTGGAACCCGCACCTCCACGTCGACAACCACGTCACCAACGGCTCCGACCACGACTGGGTGCTGACCTGGCTGGTGGCGGAGGCACCGCAGCTCCACCCGGCGCTGGATTCGTGGGTCGACAACCACCTCCCAAACATCATGGAGCGAACCGAAGCGGGTGGACATCGGACGGGCCCCTATGTCAGCCTGGTCTCCGGTTCGGACCCGACCAAGGGCATGATCTGGGATGTCGCACAACCACGTTACTCATCGGGGTACTTTCCCCTTCGAAACCGGGTGTCGATTCTGATCGAAATGCACGCTCGCAAACCCTTCCGTGCAAGGGTCGCAGCGAACCGCGCCTTTATGGAGTCTCTGATCGAAGAGGTTGCCAGCTCCGCCAAGGAGCTCACAGATGCGGTCGAGACAGCGGAGGCCGCAACGGTGGCCTTGGGACGGGCCGACGCCGAGGCGTCCGAGATCGTCCTGCGGTGGAAGGTCTCCGCAGAGGGGGACACCATCATTTGGCCGGCCTATGAATGGACCGAGGAGACGTCACTGGTCAGCGGCGGAACCCGCATCCAGTACCACCCGGGGAAGATCCGCGAGATCGAGCTCGAATGGCGGCACACGCCAGAACCCGAGCTCCTTCTACCGCGCCCGCGCGGTTATATCGTGAGCGCCGGATGGCCGCAGATCGAGGAGGTGGTTGCGGGCCACGACCTGGTTGCAGCCAGCCTCTCGAGGGACATCAGCATCGAGGTCGAGACCATCCGTCTTTCGAAACCCACGCTCGCGTCCTTCCCCTATCAGGGTGTGGTCATGGTCCAGGACTTCGAGGTCAGCCGGCAAACGGAGCTGCGCCACATCCCCGCCGGCAGCCTATGGATCCCTGCCACCCAGCCGAACTTCGAGATCGCAGTCCAACTCTTCGAACCCGAAGCCCCGGATTCGCTGGCCCGGTGGGGCGTCGTGTCATCGGTCTTCGAGCGCAAGATCTACATCGGGTCCGACATTCTGGAGCAGCTGGCAACCGACATGCTGGCGGACGACGCCGTGCGGCTGGAGTGGGAAAAGGCCCTTGAGGATCCAGAATTTGCAGAGAACCGCCGCGCCCGGTACCTGTGGTGGTACCGACGCACTCCTTATTGGGACGAGACGGTGGGCCTGCTGCCGGTCATGCGGGTAATGTCAGCCACGGATCTCGACACCGAACCCTGGCCGTAACCGTGAGCGCTCCGGCGGACCAGGCCGCGCGCTGGGCCCCTCTCGGCCAGGCCATTCGTGACTACCATCGCGGTGTCACAGCAGCACGAATCGTCGTGCACACCAACCTGTGGGAGGACGAGGTCACTCCGGTGAAGGAATTCTATCGACCGGATGACCTGGAGCTCCCAGAGCTCGAGCTCCGCGCCATCTCGCTGTGTCGGGGCACGGTGCTCGATCTCGGCGCCGGCGCCGGTCGGCACGCCCTCGAGCTGCAACGACGGGGCCACGAGGTCACGGCACTCGACGTCGCTCGCGAAGCGGTCGAGGTGATGCGGCTCAGAGGGGTTCGAGACGCCCGGATCGGAGATCTCGACACCCTCACCTCGGGTTCCTTCGACACGATCCTGTTGCTCATGCACGGGATCGGTCTGGTCGGATCCCTCGAAGGCCTGCGGACCTTCTTCAAACACGCCGACCGCCACCTCGCCGACGGAGGGCAGATTGTGTGTGATTCCGCGGACCTCAGCCTGGTGATGCCTGCGCAATGGGAGGCGCATAGGCGACGGGGCGACGACCAGGATCGCTACCTCGGTGAGGTCGATTTTCGGCTCTCCTACGAAGCACTCGAGGGCGCACCCTACACCTGGTTGTTCGTGGACCCGAGAACCCTCGAGCAGGTCGCAGATTCCGCCGGTTTTGTATCTCGGGTGGTGGCACGAGGTGGTCGCGGAGCGTTCCTGGCCTCGCTCACCCGGCGTTGATCACCCGGAGAAGTGGTAGAATACCCCTTCATCGGCGGAGCTGCGACTCCGCCGCAATCCTGAAAGGTCTGAAATGAAAAAACATATAAGAATCGCCACGATTCTCTTGGCGACCTTCGGAGCGGCGTCCGTCAGCTCGTTGGCACAGGACGGCGTCCCACCGGCGAACGACGTCAACCCCGCGGTCCTCGAGGTCAACGGAGAAACGATTTATGCAGCCGAGATCAGCATGGTGATGCAGAATATCGTCGCTCAATTCGGGGGACGGGACAAGGTTGAAGACCAGCAAAAGGTCGTACAGATGGCAACCCAGCGGGTTGTGGAACAGAAGCTTCTCGCCCAGGAGGCGCGCCGCTTCGGTATTCAGGCCAACGAGCTTCGAATCGCGCAAATGATGCAGGCGGTCGAGCAGCAGGCGGGAGGGAGAGAGGCGCTCGAAACGTCCCTCAAGAACAGGGGATCGAACATCGAGAGACTGACGGCGATGTTCACCGAAATGGATCTCGCCCGTTCGTTCATCGAAAAACAGATCAGCCCGACCATCTCTGTCTCCGACGAGGAAGTTGCCGCGTTTTACGCGGAAAACCCGGAGCTTTTCCTTGCAGACGACCAGGTCCACGCACAGCACATCATTTTTCAAGTCGCATTGGACGCTGATGCTCAGGCTGTCGAGGACGGTCGAGCCAAAGCAGAGGAGGCCCGCCAACGCGCCATCGCCGGCGAGGACTTTGCAGAACTCGCGCGCGAGCTGTCGGAGGGACCGAGCGCACCCAACGGTGGCGACCTCGGTTTCTTCACCCGCGAGCAGATGGAGCCGACATTTGCAGCCGCCGCATTCGATCTCGAAGTGGGCGGGATCTCCCCAGTCGTCCGCACGAAATACGGGCTCCACGTCATCAAGGCGGTTGAAAAGAGGCCGGCGGGTAAACTGCCCTTCGACGAGGTCTCAGAGCACCTGCGGTCGAATCTGGAGCAACAAAAAACTGGCGAGACGGTGGGTGAGCTCCTCAAATCGTTGGCGGAGAAGGCGACCGTGACGCCACTGATGGGTGGACCCGAGCAAGCTCCCGGCGCTCCGTCCACCGGACAGCCACAGCCGCAATAAGGCCTGACTGGACAGAGTCAGCCGCAAGCTATGAGCTGCTCGCGATGAGCCGTGAGGCGGGCATCACGACGAGACACTCTGATGAAACCGGCGTCGGCGATTCAGGTCCGCAGAGCGACGAGACCGATTCAGAGCCAACTGCTAAAAGTCGATAGCTGACAGCTGGACCGCTCCCGCCCTTGGTTTCGACTTCCGATGATCAGGAGTCTGGCTCCGATGGCGCCAAGGTCGTCGTGATCTCTGCGGGAGTCTCCAGCGTGCGGTGAACCGGGCAGCGATCTGCGATCTTCAGGAGACGACCCCTCTGATCCTTGTCGAGCGGGCCTTCGAGGCTGATCTCGCGCGTGAAGTGATCGATGCGAGCTCCGGGTCGATCCACACCTTGACAGTCCTCACAGTGGATCTTTTCGTGGGTCAATGTGACCTCGGTGGACTCGAGCGGCCACCCCTTGCGGTCGGCGTACATCCGGAGGGTGATCGAGGTACAGGTCCCGAGGGCGGCTGTCAAAACCTCGTAGGGAGTGGGTCCGGCGTTGGTCCCGCCCACCGAGACGGGTTCATCGACAACCAAAGGGTGGCCGTTCGCCAGCACCTCGGTGCGGAATCCGCCGGCATCGGTCCGAACAACCACGCGGTTGTCGCCTGGCCGAGCTTGCTTGCGGGTCTCCTGCGGGACTCCGACGAACTTCCGCGCCCACGACGCGACCATCCGGCCGACAAAGCGTGCGTCATCGGCATCGCTCAAGAGGTGGTCCGCAGTGTCAAGGGAGATAAAGCTTTTCGGATGCTGTGCCGAGCGAAAGATCTCAGTCGCGTGCTCGATCCCTACGGTGCGATCCATCGGCGAGTGGAAGATCATCAGCGCCCGATCCAGTTTCGAGATGGCCTCCCGCATGTTGACCTCATCCAGGTCTCTGACAAAAGCCTCGCGAATTCGGAACGGCCGGCCCCCGATCTCCACCTGGGCCTCGCCCGTCTCCTCGATCTCGGCGCTTGACGAGCGGAGCATGCCGGCGAGGTGGTCCAGAGTGGCTGGTGCGGCAATCGTCGCCGCCCGGAGTACCGCCGCGCCACCGAGCGAGTGGCCGATCAATATTTTCGGCGGCTCGAAGGAGCGTTCCAGGTGCATCGCCGCAGAAACCAGATCGTCGACATTCGAGGAAAAGGTGGTCTCGGCGAATTCACCCTCGCTGTCTCCGAGACCGGTGAAGTCGAAGCGCAGCACCGCCACCCCCTCCGCGGCCAGGGCGCGGGACACGCGCGCCACGCCCTTGTAGTCCTTCGAGCACGTGAAGCAGTGGGCAAAAAGGGCATACGCGATCGGCTCGTCGTCCACCGGCAGATCCAGCAGGGCCGCCAACTTCTGGCCGGAAGCGTTCTCAAAGGCAATTCTCTTGGTGTTCATACTCATTCCTCATTCCTCCATCGATTCCCGCCAGCCCCTTCACCAACCCCTTCTCACCCTCGACATCCATCTGCCGGCCGATCTGGATGCGTTGCGCCTGCGGTGAACCGGCCCCAAGGAGCGACTCGGTGAGGTAGCCGACCGAGTTTCGGCCGAGAGTCATGTTTTCAATCGGTGGTTGGTGTCCGACCGTGATGCTCCTCATTGTCGTTTCTTCGCTTGCCATGGGGCTGCCTCCCTCTCCAGTTCCGGCTCGACCTTCTTACCACACCAGGCGGTGACTCTTCTGGTCCATCGAGGGTCTCGGGGGCCACGACACAAGCTCGAGCGATCGATTCCGGTACGGCTCGTTCGGTTGGCTCGATTCCGAGGTTTCTGGAGATTCCGCAGGTGGTCTCGAGAGCGATTCGTGCAAGAATGACACGGCCGCCACGCGGGATACGAAGACGGTGCGCAACTGAAACTCGCCCGCGAGGTCGGCGAACCGGGCTCTGAAGGAGGAGCCATGACCGAGTTTCTCGAATTGAGCCAAGCCGTCCAAAAATTCGTGACGCCGGGCTGTTCGTTGGCGGCCGAAGGCTTTACCCATCTCATCCCGCACGCCGCCGGTCTGGAGATCATCAGACAGGGTATCGACCGCCTGACGCTGATCCGTATGACCCCCGACATCATCTACGACCAGCTCATCGGCATGGGCTGCGCCGACAAGCTGGTGTTTTCTTGGGGCGGAAACCCCGGCGTCGGCTCTCTCTACCGTCTACGGGACGCCTACGAAAACGGGATCCCCCACCGGATGATTTTCGAGGAGCACGCCCACGCGGCCATGGCCAACGCCTATCAGGCCGGTGCGGCGGGTCTCCCGCTCGCCGTCTTCAAGGGCTACCGGGGAACCGACTACCCGAAGGTCAACTCGAATATCCGCTGGATCACCTGTCCGTTCACCGACGAGGAGCTGACCGCGGTACCAGCCATTCGGCCGGACGTGGCGATCATCCACGCCCAACGCGCCGATCGTCAGGGCAACATTTGGATGAGGGGGATCATCGGTGTCCAGAAGGAAGCGGTCCTCGCCTCCGGACACAGCGTCGTCACCGTCGAGGAGATCGTCGATTCCGTGGACGAGAACCAGGGCGGGACGGTCATCCCGAGGTGGGCCGTCGACGCGGTCTGCGAGGTCCCGCTGGCCGCCTTCCCATCCTACGCCGAGGGTTACTACGACCGCAGCAACGGATTCTACGTCAAATGGGGCGAAATCAGCCGCACGATGGACACGTTCAGGGCGTGGATGGACGAGTACGTCCTCGCCACAGGGAACTATGAGGAGTATCTCCGAAAGCTGAAGGAAGACGGCTATGTCTGAAGCGACCTACACACCTGAGGAAATGATGGTGGTCGCGGCCGCGCGGCTGCTCGATGAGGACGACGTGGTGTTTATCGGCATCGGGCTCCCGAGTAAGGCGGCGAATCTGGCCCGCAAGACGCACGCGCCGGAGATCTCGATGATCTACGAGAGCGGCACCCTGGACACGGCACCATCGGTGCTGCCGCTCTCTATCGGCGACCCGGAGCTCAGCCGCACCGCCAGGGCGGTGGTCTCGGTGCCGGAGATGTTCAACTACTGGCTCCAGGGAGGCTGGATCCGGACCGGTTTTCTTGGAGCTGCACAGATCGATCGCTATGGAAACCTCAACACCACGGTGATCGGCGACTACAAAGACCCGAAGGTGCGGCTACCCGGCGCCGGAGGGGCGCCTGAGATCGCCTCCTTCTGCTCACGAACCCTGGTGATGTTGCGGCAGAGCTCTCGCACTTTTGTCGAAAAGCTGGATTTCCTGACCTCGGTCGGGTTCTGCAACGGCGGTGATTCGCGCGACAGACTCGACGTGCCGGGCCGGGGCCCACAAGCAGTCATCACCGACCTCGGTGTTCTCGAGCCCGATCCGCAGACTCGCGAACTCGTATTGACCAAGCTCCACCCGGGGGTTTCCGCAGAGGCAGTGGTCAAGGCAACGGGTTGGCCGCTCAAGGTGGCTCCGGTGGTGGAGACGACCGATCCTCCTACCGGAAGCGAGCTCGAGGCGCTGCGCAGCTTGCAGCCTTCCCAGGGTTCCGGTATCGGGGAGATGATAGGCTCGAAGAACGAGGCTCTCGCCCGAAATTGACCACAGCAACGACCGCGGAGGGAGCTCGATATCCCTGATCGAATATGCGACTTGCGATGAGAGGTGGCGTTATGACGACTCGAGCAGCTTTTCTCTGCGACGCGATCCGCACCCCCATCGGTCGCTACGGAGGCGGCCTATCGTCGATTCGCGCCGACGATCTCGCGGCGATTCCGATGCGGGTCCTCCTCGAACGCAATCCCGACGTGGACCCGGCGCAGATCGACGACGTGGTCTACGGCTGCGCCAACCAGGCCGGAGAGGACAACCGCAACGTCGCACGGATGGCCCTTCTGTTGGCCGGCCTGCCAGCCGAGGTACCCGGCACCACTATCAACCGACTCTGCGGTTCCGGTATGGACGCCATCGGCATCGCCGCGCGGGCGATCAAGGCTGGCGAACAGCATCTGATCATGGCGGGTGGCATCGAGTCCATGTCTCGTGCTCCCTTCGTGATGGGCAAGGCGACCACCGCCTTCAGCCGCAACGCAGAGATCTTCGACACCACCATCGGTTGGCGCTTTGTGAACCGGCTCATGCAGGAGCAGTACGGAGTCGATTCGATGCCGGAGACCGGCGAAAATGTCGCCGAGGATTTCAACGTCTCGCGCGAAGACCAGGACCTTTTTGCCGCACGGAGTCAGGCCAAGGCCGCGGCAGCCATCGAAATCGGTGTGCTCGCGGACGAAATCACTCCGGTTTCGGTGCCGCGTCGCAAGAAGGAACCGTTGATCATCGACAGCGACGAGCACCCGCGTCCCGGATCCACGGTCGAAAAGCTCGCCAAGCTGCGGCCGCTGTTCCGTGAAAACGGTACCGTCACGGCGGGAAACGCCTCCGGCGTCAATGACGGTGCGTGCGCCCTACTGGTGGCTTCCGAAAAAGCCGCAGCGGCGTTTGGCCTGACACCAAAGGCCCGAGTCGTTGCAATGGCGGTCGCCGGCGTGGAGCCGCGTATCATGGGCTTTGCCCCCGCCCCGGCAACCAAGAAACTGCTCGCACAAACCGGCATGAGCCTTGCTCAGTTGGATGTGATCGAGCTCAACGAAGCCTTTGCCTCCCAGTCTCTGGCAGTGATGCGGGACCTCGGTCTGGCTGACGACGACCCCCGGATCAATCCGAAGGGCGGCGCCATTGCCCTCGGACATCCGCTCGGTATGAGCGGCGCACGTCTCGTAACGACGGCCCTCTATCAGCTCCAGCAGACTGATGGGAAACTGGCTCTATGTGCGATGTGTATCGGCGTCGGCCAGGGCATCGCCATGATCATTGAAAAGGTCTGAGGTCGCGAATGGACTCATCGAGCGCGGACTGAAACCCGGAGGCGAGATTCCTCCGGCCGAGCCGGAGGAATCTGGACCGGGGGGGGTTCATTTCTCCTCGAGATCGAACGGGATTCGAATCTCGCTCTCCTCGAGATCGATGCCGAGAACCCACCGGCCGGCCTGAATGCCGCCAGGAACCTGGAAGTACAGTCTTCCGAAGCAGCCGCGACGGTCGTTGACCGTCACCTCGTCAAAGGACACTCCCTGACCGGGGGTGACAAAGAACTGAATCGCACACTCGATGCGACTTGGCGGGAAATATTCGAGAGGGTCGCGGTCGATATTCGCTTTGGCGATTACCGGACGAAGGTCGCCCCAGGCCTTGTTGAAATCCTCCTGAGTGGCCAACGAGACCCTGTTGCCCGACGGCGCCCGTAAGAAGATCGCCTCACGCGTGACTTTGGCATTTTGGCCGGTCGGAGAGCTCAGACCGACCTCGAGGATCATCCACTCGTCACCGAGCTGACTCGAGGCGAATTTGTAGCCGAGCACCGTCCACAGCTCAGGACCGAATTGCTTGAGGATGTAGGCACCGAGGCGCTCGACACCGGGAGTGTCCGTCGGAGTTGCCGAAGAACATCCGGTCAGGGACACCGTCAACGCGACCATCACCGCCACCATCGTGACTGCCTTGTAGAATCTAGTTTTCATCTTGACCCCTTTCTTCGTGTCGCAGAGTACTTAGCAAAGTCGATGCCAAATTGTTACTCGATCTCATACCGATCGGCAGATCACCAATGTCCCCTGGGGGAGACATGCTGTCCCTGACGCTGTTCCGCAATTGTTGCTCAACCCGATACTCATGTCGAGTGGCGCGCCCCCCCCGGGAACCGCTATCCTGTCCCGGGTGTCCGCGGCCGACCACTCCGCTGTACGCCGGGTCGCCTATCGAAGATCGTCAGCGCTAGCTTTTTGGGAGGACCACGTGACGGAGCCACAGTACTACTTCCTGGATGACCGTGACACGGCAGATCTCGACTTTTCGAACCTCAGGTTCGAATACCTCGCCTGCCCCTATCGTTTTGAAGCCGTCTTCGAACACGGTCTGTGGCGGTCACGCGGTCTTGTGGAAGATGGTACCGTCCATCTCCCCGAAGGGAGCCAGTGCCTGCACTATGGTCAACAGCTTTTCGAGGGCATGAAGGTGCAGCGGGGAGCCGACGACAAGATCTATGCATTCCGTCCGAGGGACAACGCTCGTCGCCTCGGCGATGGCGCGCGCTATCTCCAGGGACCACCGGTTCCCGAGGAGCTTTTCATTCACGGTATCGAGGAGGTCGCGCGCGGCAATCAACCCTACATCCCACCTCACGGGAGCGGCGCCTCTCTCTACATCCGCCCCTTCTACCTCGGAGTCGGTGAAAACCTCGGCGTCAAACCGGCCTCCCGCTACATCTTCCGAATCATCGTCAGCCCGGTTGGTCCCTATTACAGAGGAGGCTTTGGTCCCCAACAGGGCAAGGATTTCGCGGTCAGCACATACGATCGTGCTGCGCCTCATGGCACCGGTCACATCAAGGCGGGCGGCAACTACGCCGCCTCGTTCAACCCCGGCGCCGAAGCCAAGGCAGAAGGGTTCGTGGACGCGATCTACCTGGATCCCGAGGAGCACCTCTATATCGAGGAGGTCGGCGCCGCCAACTTTCTCGCCTTCAAGGGCGACACCCTTCTGACGCCGGATTCGCCGAGCATTTTGGCGTCGATCACCCGAATCTCTCTCCTCGAGATCGCGGCCAGAATATTTGGCTGGCCCACTGAAACCCGCCGCATCGCTCTCGACGAGCTCGACGAGATGTCTGCAGCAGCCTGCTGTGGCACAGCTGCAGTGATTACGTGGATTCGGCGCATTTCGGACGGCGATCGCAGCTGGGAATTCGGTTTCGACGAACGCTGGCAAAAGCTCTATGACGAACTTGTCGGCATCCAAACGGCGACCCGCGAGGATCCCTTTGGCTGGCGCCACGAGATCGCGATTTAAAAAGCGTATCTCTGCGAGTGTCGAATGCGGTCGGAAGATCGTGCGAGGTCTGGCTCAACCGAGGGCGGTGATGGCCTTGTCCATATCGTCGAAGATCGAGAAGATCTCGTCGAGTCTGGTCAGCCGAAGGAGACTGAAAATTCGCCGGTGGGGACGGTAGAGGGCCAATCGCCGGCCGTCCTTTTCAAACCGTTGAAGATACCCGACCAACTCGCCCAGACCCGTCGAGTCCACGTTATCGATCCCCGACATGTCGACAAGTACTGCCGGCACATCCGACGCCAGGAGGTCCTCGAGATACGAGGAGAACCGCTGCGCGGATTCCCCATAGTTGATGACCCCACGCACAGCGACCACGGTCACGCCATCAACCTCTGACCGTTCGATCTCCATGTCGTTTCCCTTCGCCACGGGGCATCCGAGTCGGCGACCATTGTAAAGCTGGCCTCTCCACCATGGCAAGCATTGTCCACCCAGAACGGCTTGGGGCCTGCGTGCTCACGCCCAGTTCCAGCGTTTACTTCAGCGTGTGGCTCATCCGAGATGACGTGAGGTCGAGAGAAACGCAGAAAAAGCGATCGGCTTCAGGGGCAGGAATCAGAATCAGTGACGCTGTCTCTGAAGAATGCCGTCGTTTCTGATTGCTGCCGCTGAACCTGTCGCTGACGACTGCCGCTGTCTCCTATCGCTGTCCCGGTCGCTGATACCTGCCGCAGCTGCTGTCCCTGTACCTGTCCCCGCCACTGACCGCTGTCGCCTCCTCCCACCCGAGGGCCCTGAAGGACCCGCCCACAAAGCAACTGCGATTCGAAAACGTCGGGCACGGAGACGAAATTCGCCCGGTGGGAATGTTCATCGTCGGTGGCTGGGGTGGCCGGACGACATTCCGGATTCCGAATTCCGAATTCTGAATTCCTAGCCCGGACTATTCACCAGCGTTCGAAGCGAAAGGTTCGAGGTGACGTGCC
>CBDTWX010000060.1:0-15904 GCA_965364305.1 uncultured Thermoanaerobaculia bacterium | reverse complement strand
CGCGGAGTTACTGCTGATTTATTGATACCAGGAATCACCCTAATGAATCATCAAAAATACACGTTTGGTTTGCGCTGGCGGCACGGGTATGCGAAATTGGTAAGGGGGCGCTCTACTCTTCTGTAAGTGTTTGACATCGTTGGTCATCCACAGAGCCGGCAATCCGCCGGTGAGATGCGTGCTCGAGAAGGGAGGTCGTATCGAGATTTTGCCTTGACATTCGAGTTTCTCGCCAATACCTTCTTTACCAACTCACATGATGGAGGGCGGATCATGTCGAAAAGAAAATTGGGAATTCTGGTTCTCGCAGTAATGGTTCTCGGTGCTTTGGCACCGGCTCTGCTGGTTCCCGATGAGGCCGAGGCCATGCGTATCGGGACGTGGATGGTTTATACCCCGAACCATCCGAACGGCTGCGCGCCGTTGCCGTACGACTGTTACTATATCGTCCTGCCGCCAGGATAACCTTGCGTGGGTCCCATCAACCCATCTCTGACCCGCGAACAAGGTTGAACACATGCGCCAAGCCGTAACGGTGCTCGTTTATTGTGCCATTGCGGTGTTTCTCTCCGCCATTGTACTGGCCTCGCCGGCCGATACGGCCAAAAGTGCCTGCAACGCACATGCCATCGGGCTCGAAAAACCTGCCTACATGGTCGTCGATGCGGTGGTCCGCGGCGATCGTCTTCTCTTGCCCGATTACGCCAGCGGGTTGCGCGAGGTCGACCTCCAGACGGGAAGGGATCTCCGTTCGATCCTGCCTATGGGAAACCAGCGGGGCAAGGTCACGGGCCCCCAACATCTGGGCTGTGGGTCCGAGAGATGCGTGGTTTTCGGTTCGAGATACTACTGGGTATTCTTCGACTCGAATTGGCGCTTCCTGCACGAGTACCCGGGCTATACGGCTACCGCGACCGGGCAACCGCTGGTGTTTGACGACCGGATCGTGGTCTTCGGTTTGGCGCAGTCGGCGGCCGCCGTGAGCGGCTACACCTATCTCTATGTGCAGTACGACGACGGGGAGATTCTGCCGCTGCAGGAGTATCCATCGTCGATGCCGATCCCGGAGATGGCCAAACGCATCAAGTTCCAGGGGATCATCAACGGCGGTCTGGCGGCGCTCCCGGGCGGGGGCTGGGTCTTTGTCGATCCACGCAGCTACTCGGTCTACATCTTCGACCACCGCGACCGACTCAAAAAGGCGTGGCGTGGCGCCAACCCGAGCTTCCGCGCGCCGAACTGGGCGGGTGCCCCGGAGGTCCGCGACGACTCCGGACGAGAGCGCTACTCCCGCTGGCAACTCTCGCAACCGCTGGTCAAACGACCGGTGGTGCTCGGGGACGATCTGCTGGCATTCGTCATCGGGCTTCCCGACGGCCCGCTGCGCCAGCGCCACGAGCTCGATCTCTACCGGCTGAGCGGCGACCCGGTCGCGCTGGGTCTGAAGATCGAGGGTGTTCAGGCAGGACGTCTCGTGATCGCGGATGCCGATGCCGGCCGCATCGTCCTGGTGGGGCAGGAGACCTGGGAGCCATCGGCAAAGACCACGGTCTGGCAGGTGGAGGTGCCGGGGGTGGGGAGCCCAAAATGAGAAAAGATCCCGAGATCGCCATCGGACGGACCTCAGTCGTCATCTTCATCGGGTGGTTGGCGATGGCTGCAGGCGCGGCCGTTGCAGCACCCTTGGTGATCGCGCAGGATGGAACGGCCATCGACGACGCGGTCGCCGTTCAGGCTGACAACGGAGCTTCGTGGGTTCGAGTCGGCCTCGGCGCGCCTCTCGAAGTCACACCGGACGACCGGGGCAACCTTCGCCTGCCGCAGCTGCTGACGGCCAGGTACATCGTCCTGGATGCCGTTTCCGGTCAACCGGTGAAGAGCGGTTCGCTCCGCTGGCAGATCGCCGGCGCACCAAAGGAACTGAAAAGAGCTTCGTGGCGCTCTGCAGCCGGCCACCTCGATCTCCCGTGTCGGGGAGACGAGCGGATGGTGGTCGCGGCGCCCGGCTACGCCCCGACCGCGGTGGTGGTCACGGCGGACGGACGCCGCCAGGCGGTCTCCCTGCGGCCCCAGGCCAAGCTGACGGTCGCCCTCGAGCCCTCGACCGAGGCCTCGATGTGGCTCGCCCGCGAGGACCGGGTCACCGTCACCAACCTCTTCAAGAACGAGGCCGAGGAACACGAGATCGGCGCCGAAGGAGTGCTCGAGGTCCGCCGCCTCGACCAGGGGGCCCCGTACATCGGGATCGTCGTTGCCCCGGGCCACGCTCCGATCGTGGTGAGCGTCCAGGATCTCCCGAAAGATCTCGAGCTGCCGCTCGAGGAGGGGCTCGGCATCACCGGAACCGTCCGTGACCACGAGGGCAACCCCCTCGCCGGCGCGCGCTTGGAGGCCATCGGTGTGATCACCGAGCTCGACAGCTTTCGCTACCGCCATTACGCCACGAGCACCGCCGATGGGTCGTTCAGCCTCAAAGGGTTTTTGCCGGGGACGGTTCGAGTGCGCGCCTGCGCCAAACGCTTCGCCTGCTCGGAGGCAAAGATCGAGATGGCCGCAGACACGGCCGCCGACGCCGTCAAGCTCGATCTCGCACCGGGCCGAGACATTCTGCTGAAGGTGGAAAATCAGATCGGTGATCCGATTGCCGACGCGACAGTCTACTACGAGGATCTCGTCCATGTGACCGACGCCAAGGGCGAGCTCCGGATCGAAGGGATCACCCGCGGGACGACGATCCCGGTCAAGATCTTCGGCCCGGGATTCGGGGTCTGGGAAGGCAGCTTCGCCACCGACCGTGACCGGGTCGTCATCACCGTTCCCGGCGGCGGGATCATCGAGCAGCAGGTCTTGGCGAACCGTCGGTTCGCCGCCGAGGACGTGGTGGTGCGGTGGCAGGGTTATCACCCGAACGGTCGTGAAGGAAAATCGGGCGAGGGCGAGTGGGACGCGGAGCTGGGGATCGCCCGCGCCACCGGCCTCGAAGCCGGCACCTACGCCCTGACAGTGAGGCTGCCCGGATCCGCCACCCTCACGAGCGAACGGGTCGATGTGGCGCCGGGCGACCAGGTCGTGCTGGCGCCTGTGGTTCCCGACCGAGGGCTCGCCATCGCGGGCCGGGTGCTCGACGCGGAGACCCTGCAGCCGATCGCCGGCGCGCTGGTCAGCTGCGAACCGGGATCGCCATCCGTTTTCCGGGCGCCGCACGCGGTCGAGAACGCACCCGGCACATCGACCGATACCGAGGGGGTCTTTCTCCTCGAAGGGCTCGACCCGGGCGCCTGCCGGGCAGTCGTCAGTGCGGCAGGCTACGCGGCCTGGCGGCTCGACGGCGTGGAGCCTGACGATCTGGGCTTCGACATCGGTGATGTGGAGATGGACAAGGGGATGACAATCGTCGGTCGGGTCTTCGACCGAAACGATCGGCCGATCACCGGCGCGACGGTGGAGATCGCCGAGGACGCCCTTTACGCCTACTTTGCCGAGACCACGGTGCGGACCAACCACGACGGCTATTTCCGCGCCGAGCGATTGCCGGTGGGCCGTTGGGCGCTGACCGCACGACTCGGCCAGGAGACGGCTCGTGAAAAGGTCTCGGGCAGCGCTCGCGAGACGGTGGAGGTCGACCTGATGCTCGGCGGCATCCGCATCGAGGGCGAGGTCTGGCTCGGCGACTCCCGGGCCCAGGGCGGCACCCTGGTGCTGACCACCGAAGGCTCCCAGGCACAGGGTGTGGTGGTCATGATGGAGCGGGTGACCGCCGATCGCCAGATCTTCGGTATCGACCAGCAGCCGATGCAGTTCATGGTCAGCCCCGACGGGCGCTTCGCCGGCACCGGGCTCGTTCCCGGACGTTTCTACGCCTCCTACACTCCGGTCGAGGCGGGGGCGGCACCGGTCACCAAGATCCTCGATGTGCCGAGGGTCGAGACCTTCCAGTGCGCGATCCAATACGCGGATGCCGCGGTCGAGGGCTATGTCGTGGACACCGACGGCGTCCCCGTGGCGGGTGCTTCGGTGATGGCCAGCGCCGGTGACGGCATCCAGGACGCCACCGCCTTCACCGACGCGGAAGGTCGCTTCTCGGTGCGCGGTCTCGAACCCGGGCGGCTGGTGTTGACAGCCAACCACACCGAGTTTGCACCATCGGAACCCACCGAGCTCGAGCTCAGGGATGGATACGCCGAGGGCCCGGTGGTCCTCGAGCTGCTGCCGCACGAGGGCGCCGCCATCCTTCTCACCGTCAACACTCTCGCGGGATCGGCCGGAGGGGCGCCCGTGTATCTGGTGGGTCCGCAGACCGAGACCGGGTTCACCGACGGCGGCGGCCGGCTCCTACCGCCCCTGCGGCTTTGCCTACGGCGGTGCGACCGGGTGCGGCCCCAATCTCGCGGTCGATGACGGCGACCAGCTTCAGGCCCAGCTCGATCTCGGCCGCGGTGGTTATGTCGACATCTATCTGCCGGCGGCAAAGTCGCTGACGGCGAATGCCTCCAAGCGGGGACCCTCGGTCCGGGTCATGACGAACGACGGTGTCGATCTGTCGAGCCTGCTGGTGATGGCGAGCCCGCCGCAGCCGATTCCAGGCGGGTTGCGCATCGGACCGTTGCAGGCCGACGACTACATCGTGACGGTCGGCACCGACGCCGGCCCCCGCCAGGGCCAGGTGAGCGTCCGCGAAGGCGAGCCGGTCGAGCTCGATTTCCGATAGAACCTATCTTCGCCTCGCCCCGCCCCGTGAAGCGCCGGATGGACGGCTGTAGGACCGTCCGCCGGATTTGTACTGCTGGGTGCGGGTGCTGCCGCGCTGCCGCGCACTGTAGTCGCGGTTGAGCGACGGGCCCGTCGACGGCATGCTGCCGGTGGATGGTCGCGACCCGGTCGACGGTCGCGAGCCCGTCGAGGGTTGAGTTGACGGTCGGGTGCCGGTCGAAGGCTGGCCTGACGGCCGAGAGCCAGTGGAAGGTTGAGTCGAGGGACGGCTGCCCGTCGATGGTTGCGTGCCGGTCGACGGCCTGGTCCGGTCGCCGGTGGTCGGACGCGTCCCGGCACCCGGCGTGTCGGTCTTCGACCAGCCGCCCCGGTCACGCCGTTCCCAGCTCCCATTGTCGTTGCGGCGATAGACGTTGCCGCCGCGGTCGGTGTAGACGTTGTTGGCTCGGTCACGCGCCACCGTCGGCTGCTGACGGGTGCCCCGGTCGCGAGTCGTCGCCACGCGATCGGCGTTGCCCGGACGATTGTAGATGTTGTTGCTCGGTCCGGCGCCACCATACGGTGTCGGTCGTGGGCGGCTGCCGGCGGCCGCACCCTGCCGGTATCCGTGCCGATATCCGTGACGATACCCCGCCCGGTAGGCCGCACCGTATCCGTATCTCGGGTAGGGCCGGTAAAACCCCGGACCCCACCACCCCCCGTATCCATAGCGGCCCCAACCCCCAAACCCGATCGAAAAGGTGAAGCGACCGGTCGAGTAGCTGAGACCGAAGCTCCAGCCATACCAGGGATTCCAACGGACATGGAACCCCCAGGTCGAGTGGTAGGGGTAGTACCTGGGTCCCCACCAGTAGGGCCGGTACCACCACCCGGTGCCGTAGACCACACACCCGTGGGAGACGTAGCTCGAGGTATAGCCGGGCGTGTAACCCACGTAGACCACCTCCGGTGTCGAGTCGTAGACCTTGACATAGGTGACGTTGTAGTGCGGGTTGGAGGGCGGAATGGTGTAGATCTCGTCCGGAACCTGCTTGCTCACCGTCCATGGCCCGGTGGCCGATGGGGAGTCGTACCACACGCCCTGGTCGCAGGCGTAGTAGCGACCGCCCGAGAAGATCACCGCCGCCGAGGTGTTGACCGCAAAGGTCATCCCGGTACCGTCGATTGGTTTGAACTGCGGGTCGCCGTCGTACTCGACGTTGAATGACGCGCCGGCAGTCGTTTTGACCGCGGCGGTCTGCGGCACCGACTGCTCGAGCAGCGCTTCCCGCGCTTCCTGGGTCCCGGCAACCGATGCGCGCAGGTAGCCGACCTCGGAGTCGGCCGGGATCTCGGCAAACTCGGCCGGGAGCTGGTCGTTGGCCACCCACGTCCAGGGACCGCTGTCGAGGTCTTTGGTGCGGTACCACCGGCCGGAGAGCAAGACAAGGTAGCTCTGGCTGGCGATCTCGAAGACGAGATCAGAGTCGGTGTTCGAAACCACCATGATGTCGCCGGTCTCGAGCGGTGTGAACTCAGGCTTGCCGTCGATGAAGATCAGCTCCGCAGGCTCGGTCGAGATCACCATCTCCGGTACCCGATCGTCATCCCCCCGATCCTCCGGCGCCGATGCCCCTTGCTCCTCGTTTTGCTTCGTGAGCTCCTCGTCGATCTTCTGGACGTCCTTCGGCAGGCTTCGTGCCTCCGACCAACGGCCCGTGAGAGAGCTCGCTTCAAACCACGCCGAGTCCGAAGCCAGGTAGTAGGTGCTCTTGTGTTTGACGATGATGTACGGGGTGTTGACCACCCTTTCAAGGGTCGAGTTTTCGATTTCCTCCAGCCTGGGCTCGCCATCGATGAGGATCAGCACCGCCGGCACGTATGTCACGATGATCTTCGGTGGGGTGTGCTTGAGCTCGACCTGTTGCGGACCCTCGACCTCGGCGTTTTCGAGCATCGGCACCAGACGATCGAGCTCGACGGTCAGGTCCCATTTCGGGATCTCCCGCTCGAGAAACGCAGCGAGTTTGTTGCGATTCTCTTCCGTAGCCTCCGGAAATGCCACCGTGGGCACCTTGATGTCGAAGAAATCCACCATCCGCGCATCCCGGTCGACATTCGCGCGACCGGTGATCCACACCGCGCCGAAGATCGGCGCCCCGTCGCCCTCCTTGACCGAAACGGCGGCCCGAGACTCGAAGACGTCGTCCTTCCAGCTTTCGAGCTGGGGCTGGTACATCGTGATGGTGAAGCTCCCCCCCTCCATCACCCGCGGCCAGCTCTTCTCCTCGGACTCCTGGGCTGCCGAGGAAAGCGCCGCGAGGAGCACAACCGTCAAGATGGTCGAAAGGCCGAGGTATTTCCGTTTCATTCATTCTCCTTCGCGAATCGGTTGGTTCGCAGCTTGAGAGCACGACCCGCGCGCGTGGAATTCCGATTCAGGCTAGCACAGGACTTTCTCGAGCCGTCGCCATGGTGAGAGAGGCACACTCGGTGGAGAACGCGGAAAGCAGCGCCACAATTATCGAGCAGTGCATCCGAGACGGCCGCACCACACGACTCACTGTGAGTTCTGTGGTGCAGACGTTTCACCTGCACACGATAGCGTCATCTGAACAGTCATGGGCCCAACCCACTGAAGACTCTGTCGGTGCCATCGACGCTCCAAGTAGATCAGGCGCCGAAAGACTCCACCGCCAGCTTTTCGTCGTCGAACATCTCGAAGACACCCACCAGCTGCGCCATGGTCAGCAGCTTACGCGCCTTGAGGTTGACGTTGAGGAGCTTGACCTCTGCGTCGTGCGAGGTCGATGTCACCTTGCAGCGGATGAGCTCACCCAACCCGGAGGAATCGATGGTCTTCGCATCCTGGAGGTTGATGAGAACGCTCTTCCCGCCTCCCTCGAGCTCCTCGATCAGGGCATCGCGGAGAATCACATCTCCCCTACCGATCGTGAGCTTGCCGTTGAGATCGAAGATGGTCACGTCGCCGACCTTGCGTTTTGTGATTTCCATTCCAGTCTCCCTAGGCCCCAGCGACGGGTTGGCCCGCGCGGAGCATCGAAAAGTCGAGACATTATCGCACGATTCCGTCCGGATGGGAGAGGAGCTCCGGCTCTCGTCCATCGGGTCCATGCCCGGTGAGAGCATCTGCCACGCAGCCATCGACCGATCGCAGGTGGAGGTCGCGCTGCGGGAACGGAATCTCGATCCCCGCCTCCACCAGGACGTCGTTGAAAGCGACCAGCAGCTCGCTCGACACCCGAACGAAGTCATCGCGGGTCCAGGCACGGACCTGAAAATCGAGGGAGCTGTCCCCGAACCCCAGGAAGAGTGCAACGGGCTCCGGGTCCTCGAGCACGTCCGGATGCTCCATCGTGGTCTCGACCAGGAGATCGATGACACGTTTCGGGTTGGTGCCGTAGGCGACGCCCACGGGAAGCTCCATCCGGCGTCGTTCGTCGCTCAATGTCCAGTTGACGACCTCCGCCGAGATCAGATTGGCGTTGGGAACGATGACCTCGGCGCCCTGATAGGTGCGGACCACGCTCGCGCGCATGCCGATGATCTTGACCACGCCAAAGAGCTCTCCGAGCTGGATCTTGTCATCGACGCGAATCGGCCGCTCGAAGAGCAGGATCAGACCCGACACGAAGTTGTTGACCACGTTCTGCAAACCAAAGCCGATGCCAACTCCGAGTGCGCCGACGATGAGGTTGATCCGCGAAAAGTCGAGACCGGCGGCCGAGGCCGCGATCATCACACCGACGACCACGATCGCGTAGTGGGAAAGCCTGTTGATCGCGCCGGGAACACCGCGGGGGAGATCCATGCGCGGCGAGACGTCGACTTCAAAAACGAAACGGAAGAGCTGCGAGATCTTGAACGACAGCCAGACCACGACCACAAAAAGAAGCATGTCGCCAGGCACGATCGTAAAATCGCCGAGGGCGATCTCGGTCGCAAGCGCGTTCAGAACGGCGGCCCTTACGACGTCGAGAATCTTGAATCCTTCCAGAGTCGTGACGACCCACCCGAGCACCGCCACCACCTTGATGACCCGGAAGCTGGTGTGAAGAACGGTCTCCGAGTGGAGCCGGACGATGCCGAGCTTTTTGGCGGTTTCGGTCAGCAAGGCCACCCGCACGATCGCTTGGAGCAGGACCGCGGCCACCCAGTACACAACGGCACCGAAGACCGAGAACAACGAACCCGAGATCACGAGGGTCGCAAAACCGACGCTGCCGAAAATATCGGCGATGCCGCCGAGGGCGAAGGCGACCAGCAAGAACCGCGTACCGACAACGACGGCGCGACGCCAGCCTTCGGAAGCGATCAGCTTCTCGTCGGCGAGTTTGCGGCCGAGCCACCGACAGGCCGCAACCGCAACAGCGGCCGAGAGCAGAAGCAGGAGGCGGTTCGGAAGATTGCCATCGGGTGCGATCTCCACCGCCCTGTACAGGAAGTAGAGCAGGGCGAGAATGTAGGCGGTCGGTTGCAACTCCTTCGTCACGATCAATGGAAGCATCCGCAATATGGCAAACAGGAAAACGAGACCGAGGATATTGAGCCATGCTTTGGGAGCTTCCGGATGGATAGAATCGCGAACCAGGAGCGAGATCAAGAGCGCCGCCGAGAATGGCCGATCGAAGAGCCGCACCGTCGTCTTCAACGATCGATCCTGCTGCGCCCAGAACCGAGCTTTGCTCCGCAATATGTGCAGCATCACGGTCAGCCCGATGAAAAACAGCAGGTGACGAAACAGGCTCGGCTGCTGCTCGGTCACGTACTGCCGGACCGATTCGAGGTTTTTTGTCCAGATCGCAGTGACCTGCTCGCCGGGGCTTCCGTCAACACCCGGTGTGCTGAAGGCCTGCCACAAGGGTGGGCTGTCGATGCCGATGATGCCCCGGCGCCGGCGGAGGATCTCCTCCTGCTGGGACGCCAGGATCTCGTCCACGAGTCCCCGGGTCTTGGTGATCCGTGACTGCAGCGTGAGGATTGCGTCACGACGGGAACGAACATCACGATTCGCATTCCGGATGGCGTCCAGGCTCTCCTCGACCAACCCGCGCATCTCGGGCGGGAGGTCCTGTTCGCCGGCTGAGGCGCTAGTGAGCTCCCAGGAGGCCTGTTCGAGCTCCAACCTCGCGAGAACCCGTTCGATCGCCGCACCCCTGTCCTTCAGCACCTCGAGCCGGCCGTCCAATCGGACCTTTTCACGCTGCCATGCTGTTTCCGTCTCTTCGAGGACTGACGCCGGGCCGTCGATCTCGAGTCGCCGCTGTGTCTCCTCCTCGAGCTTGGCTATGTGCTCCTTCTCCTCGGCAAAGAGCTCCTCCATTGCGGCGATTTCCTCGCCAACCTGGGCGCTCGCCAGAGCCTCGCGAAGAAGCCTGCCAATGGCTGCCGCCTGATCCGGTATCTCGGCCGCGGCGATCGCCGTCGGTTCAGGAATCGGAGTCGGCGCCGGCGTTTCGGAAGTGCTCTGAGCCTCCTGGGCAAACCCCACCACACCCGATGAAAGCGCCGCCGCGAGTATCAGGCTCAGCACCGCCGGACGGGTCGGGAACCCATCGGTGGGGCATTGTTTTCGTTTTCTCATCCGCTACCTCTTCCCAGAATATTCAGATTGTACGGACCTTCGCGCGCGCCTATCTTACGCCACGCCGGAGAGAGCCAGAATCACAGGTAGACGCAGGGTGGCGACTGATTCTCTGCAGGGGAGCTTGGGGGCAGGGACGGGGGAGACACCAGACTCCTGGAGCTGTCTCAGGCCATTGGTTTCGCTCGAAATGACAGTTTTGACGCCATTTATTCCTGGGAGGTCAGGCGGGCAGGCCCCGAGCCTCGGGCCTCGAACCTCCGCTGGGTGGGAAAACAAACCAAAAACTCACCTGGGGTGGGTGGACGGCATTCCAAATTCCGAATTCCTAATTCCGAATTCGGGCGGGCGGCCGGGAGGGCCTACCCCTTCGGCAGCGAGCGCGAAAGAATGATGAAACCGAGAAACCCCGACGCCAACGACGCGGCCATGATTCCCACCTTGGCCGTGGCGATGAGCATCTCGTCATTGAATGCGAGATCGCTGATGAAGAGCGACATGGTGAAACCGATTCCGGCGAGGCAACCCGCACCCGCGATCTGGCCCCAACCCACGCCCGCCGGGAGAGCTCCGCGTCCGGACCTCACTGCGAGCCAGCTCAAGAAGCAGATTCCGAGAGGTTTGCCGATCACCAACCCGACGATGATGCCGAGGGCGAGAGGGTTGGCGAGCACCTCCATCAGATCGCCGCCGATGGCGACCCCGGCGTTGGCGAGCGCGAAGAGCGGCAGGATCAACCATACCTGAATCGGGTGGAGGTAACGCTCGAGCACCAGCCCGGTCGGAAGCGCCTCCTCCGCCCTGGTGTGGATGCCCTCGACGATGTTCAGCTGCTCGCGGTTGCTGACCAAGCAGAGTGTGTCGCGTTCCTCCTGCCGCATGCGCTCGATGCGGGCTTCGGCCTCGTCCATGAAGCGGTGCGGATCGACCCGAGGGCGCACCGGAATCACCATTGCGACCATAATGCCGGCGACCGTGGCGTGGACACCGGAGGAAAACACGGCGACCCAGATCCCCACGATCAGCATGTAGATGATTCCTCGGCGCCAACGAGACTGGATCGCGACGAACAGCACCATCAACAGAGTGACGGCAACTGCGATCGACAACAGGTGGATTCTCTCCGTATAGAAGAGGGCGATGACGGCCACCGCCCCGAGGTCGTCGGCAATCGCGAGCGCCGTCAGGAAGACCTTGAGGCCGAGAGGTGCCCGGCTCCCGAACAACGCGAGAACGCCGAGTGCGAAAGCGATGTCGGTAGCCATCGGGATGCCCCAGCCGCGCGAGCCCACGTCGCCCCAGTTCAGCGCTGTGAAGAGGGTGGCCGGGACGAGCATGCCGCCAATTGCAGCCGCCACAGGCAGCCCGGCCTTTTCGAACGAGGACAGCTCGCCAACCAGAAGTTCGCGTTTGACCTCAAGACCCACGACAAAGAAGAAAATCACCATCAGACCGTCGTTGATCCAGTGGTGGAGGGAGAGCTTGAACGAGGCGTCACCCCACGAAACGCCGATGTAGGTGTGGAGAAGGTCGAAATAGCTGTCAGCCCACGGCGAGTTGGCCCACACCAGTGCCACCACTGTGCACGCCAAAAGAAGCATGCTGCCGGTCACCTCGGAGTGAACGAACCACTCGAAATAACCGAGGAACCCACTCCCTTCGTGTTTGTCGCGCATTCTTCGCCCCCAGTTGAAGTGGCGTCATTCTAGCGAAAAAACGGTGGCGCGGGAGCGCCACCGCAAAAATCGCTTTCAGCTTTTCGCGATCAGCGAAAAGCTATGGCAGCTGAATCAGCCAGCCGCCGTCCTCGAACCACTTGGTCTCGAGCGCATCGAGGAGACCGATGCCCTCGAGGGCGCTGAGATAGTTGGTCACCATGTTGACGAAGAGCGAATCACCAGGCGCCAGCGCGATACCGATCGGCTCGATGGTCATCGGCTCCTTGAGAGTCGCCAGACCCGCGTCGGGGAAACGCATCTGCGACAGGGCGCAGATCGGGAAATCGGCGACAAGCGCATCGGCCTTGCCGTCGATCACCATCTGGACCCCGGTGTCATAGTCGTCGACACCGATATAGGTGGTTTTTTCGAGGACCTTCTCGACAAATTTTTCGCTAGTCGAGCCCTTGAGGGCGGTTATTTTGATGGACGAGCGGTCGATCTCCTCGGCATCCTCGAGAGCCGCCAGGGTCGACGATTTGGTGAGGATCGACTTGCCCGACACGATGTAGGGTCCCACAAAAGCAGCCTTGAGGTTACGCTTCGGAGTCATCGTCATCCCGGACATGATGGCGTCGATCTCGCCCTTTTCGAGGGCGGGAAGCAGCTCACCAAACGGTTTGCGGACAAACTCGACCTTGACACCCATGGCCTCGGCCAGCAGGTTGGCCAGATCGACCTCGTAGCCGATCAGCGAACCCGACTTCGAGACCACCGTGAAGGGCGGTTGGTTCCCGGACATGCCGACTCTGAGGGTCCCGCTTTCGACGATCCGGCTGAGCACCGGAGCGTTGTCGGCAGCCACGGCATCGGCCGTCCCGCCGATCAGCGCGAGCAGAGCAATGGCGAACAAGACGAACGAACGTTTCATGAGTTTCCTCCTTGGAATTGGCGATACCGGTGGTGGCCGGCATCATTGGTTGAGAACACGTTCCTCCCCGAGAGGATTCCGACTTTTTGCGCGCTGTAGAATAGCGCACATGGGGATGATGTGCATGAAACTTTGGTTTTTTTCTTTGATGCTGATGGTGCTGTTGACCGGCACGGCAACCGGTTCCGATGAGCAACGAGGCACCCGCCCGGGACCCGAGGGCCAACCGCTGGTCGTCACCGGCACCCTCTTTCTGCTCGACGTGTCGAAGATTGACGGCGCCGATCAGAGCTTCACCGCCGATGTCTTCATGATGCTGCAGTGGAAGGACGAGCGCCTCGTCTCCGACAGGCAGGGCGCCCGCCGCTTGCCACTCGACGACGTCTGGAACCCTCGTATCCAGATCATCAATCAGCGTCGGGTCTGGAAGACCTTCGACGAGGTTGTCGATGTCGCTCCCGATGGAACGGTGACCTACCGCCAGCGCTATTACGGCCAGTTCGCCTCGCCCCTCGATCTGCACGATTTTCCCCTCGACCGCCACAGCTTCAAATTTCAGGTGGTCATCCCCGGGTATTCGCCCGAGGAGATCATTTTCGAACCCGACCCCGAGGGCCTCGGCGACGGGCGATCGCCCACGCTGACCATCCCCGACTGGTCGATCGGCGATTTCGAGACGCGGAAAGCTCCATACTCCGTCATCCCGGGTGCGCGCCAGATCCCCGGCATCGAAGGGGTCTTCGAGGCTCGGCGCCATCTCGGTTTCTACATCGGCAAAGCATTTGTCTCGGTGGCAATCATCGTCTTCATGTCGTGGGTGGTCTTCTGGATCGACCCCGAACACCTCGGGCCGCGGCTCAGCGTCTCGGTGACCTCGATGCTGACCCTGGTGGCCTACCGCTTCCTCCTCGGCCAATCCCTGCCGCCGGTTTCCTATCTGACTCGGCTCGACTACTTCCTCCTCGGCTCCACGATTCTGGTCTTCGTCTCGCTGATTCAGGTGGCTTCGACCAGCGCGCTGAGACACGGGGGTCGCGTGGAAAGGGCGATCGCGCTCAATCGTTTGTCGAGGTGGGTCTTCCCGGCGGCGTTCGTGGTCCTCATCGTGGGTTCGTTTTGGCTCTGACCTCAACAAACACGACCATTCCTTGCTAGGGTGGCGAAGGAGGAGCGAGTCTCGTCACCGGGGGGTATCCATGAGAAAGACTGCCGTCTTGATCGTCATCTGCGCTCTGGCGCTGCCGCTGGCTGGCGCCGAGGAGAAAAACGCCGACAAGGGAAAGGCGGGCAAGGCATTTGCCGGCCTCGAGTTCCGCAGCATCGGTCCGGCACTCATGTCCGGCCGGATCGCCGACATCGCCATCCACCCGACCGATTTCAGCACCTGGTATGTGGCGGTGGGATCCGGCGGCGTCTGGAAGACCACCAACTCCGGCACGACGTGGAAACCGATCTTCGACGGTGAGAAATCGTACTCGATCGGCTGCGTGGTCCTCGACCCGTCCAATCCGGAGATTATTTGGGTGGGAACGGGCGAGAACGTTGGCGGGCGTCACGTTGGTTTTGGCGACGGAATCTACCGCAGCGCGGACGGCGGGAAGAGCTGGAAGAACATGGGTCTCGAGGATACGCAGCACATCTCCGAAATCATCATTGATCCGAGTGACTCGGACACGGTCTATGCAGCCTCGCAGGGCCCGCTGTGGTCACCCGGCGGAGAGCGCGGTCTTTTCAAGACCACCGACGGTGGTGCGACGTGGACCAACGTGCTCTCCGGAGGAGAGTGGACCGGGGTCACCGATGTGGTGATGGATCCGCGCGACCCGAAGGTGCTCTACGCCGCCACCTGGCAGCATCACCGCACGGTGGCTGCGCTGATTGACGGTGGACCCGAGTCAGGCATCCACCGCACATCCGATGGCGGCGAAAGCTGGACCAAGCTCGGAGGCGGTCTGCCGAAGGGCAATGTCGGAAAGGTCGGTCTAACGATCTCGCCGCAGAACCCCGACGTGGTCTATGCGGTCATCGAGCTCGACAACCGAGAGGGCGGCACCTGGCGATCGGCCAACCGCGGCGCGAGCTGGGAGAAGCGCTCGGACGCGGTCTCCGGCGGCACCGGGCCCCACTACTACCAGGAGCTCGAGGCGAGCCCACACGCCTTCGACCGGATCTACATCATCGATGTGCGGATGCAGATCTCGGATGACGGAGGCACGACATTTCGCACAATGAACGAGAAGACCAAACACTCGGACAACCACGCTCTCGCATTCCGTCCCGACGATCCGGACTATCTCTTGGTGGGCACCGACGGTGGGCTCTATGAGTCATTCGATCTCGCCAAGAGCTGGCGCTTCGTCGCCAACCTGCCGGTGACCCAGTTCTACAAGCTGGCGGTGGACGACGCGGAGCCCTTCTACAACGTCTACGGCGGGACCCAGGACAACAACACCCAGGGCGGCCCGATTCGCACCGACAACGTCAACGGAATCCGCAACGCCGACTGGTTCATTACACTCTTTGCCGACGGTCACCAGCCGGCGGTCGAGCCCGGCAACCCCGACATCGTCTACTCGGAGTGGCAGCAGGGGAACTTGGTGCGCACCGACCGAACCACCGGCGGCATCGTCTACATCCAACCGCAGCCCGAGCCCGGAGACCCGCCCGAACGCTTCAACTGGGACGCGCCGATCCTGATCAGCCCACACTCGCCGACCCGACTCTACTTTGCCAGCCAGCGGGTGTGGCGTTCCGACGACCGCGGTGATTCGTGGCGACCCGTGAGCCCAGATCTGACCAAGGATGAGGATCGCATCCTTCTGCCGGTCATGGGCCGCCAGTGGAGCTCGACCGCCCCCTGGGACCTGTCTGCTATGTCGAATTACAACACGATCACCTCGCTGGCCGAGTCTCCGGTTCAAGAAGGGCTGCTATGGGCCGGCACCGATGACGGTCTGCTCCAGGTCAGCGCCAACGGCGGTGAAAGCTGGACGGCCATCCCGGTCGGCGATCTGCCGGGAG
>CBDTWX010000059.1:0-15920 GCA_965364305.1 uncultured Thermoanaerobaculia bacterium | reverse complement strand
GGCCGAGCCACAGCTTGATGAAACAGAAGACGGCCGATGCGCCCGTACCGATGGGTATGGCGATCTGGGCTGTCCAGCGCGGCACGTGGAGAACCGAAATCATCCGCGATCCGGTGATGTCGATCCATCGCAACGAGTACCAGAAGATCACGAGATTGAGGACCGCCAGCAGAACCAGGCCGGCGACGTCGATCGCCCTCCTCAGCTTGGGCGGGAATCGCTCGGTGAACCACGAGATAGCCATGTGATCGCGTTTGGCGATACCGACCGCGATCCCGAGGGCCGAGGTGTAGGCAAAGAGGATGGTGGCCAGTTCGTTGGCGCCGCCGATCGACTCGTTGAAACCGTACCGCAACGCCACCTGGGTCACCACCAGGGCGAACATGATCAGGAAGCAGACGGAGAAGCTGGTTTCGAGAACTCTGACGAGGATCTGCTCCAGCCGCTTCATTTCTATTCCGTTCCGCAGCTCTTCGACGCGACGATGGCCGCGTCGATGTCGTCCCAGCCGTAGTCCCCGCGATCGACGAAAAAGTCGTAGACGGGTTTGGTTCGCGCCCTCATCTGGTCTCGAACATTGGGAGCTGGGTGGATGATCTCGACATGCTCACTGAGCTTCGTGATGATGTCATCCTCGCTCTTCGAATAGAGCTCGTCGCTGTGCGCCAGGGTTTCTCGAGCGACCTCGTCGAAGGTCCGCCTGAGGTCTGCGGGCAGCCGTTGATACCACGCGAGATTGACCATCAGGGGATCGGGGCCGGTGGCGTGCGTGTCGATGGTGATCGAGTCCAGGACCTCGTATTGCCGGCGGTCCCAGAGGTCCGACGGTGGCGCGGTCGTACCATCGACCACGCCGGTTCTCAGGGCAGCATAGGTCTCCGCCTGGGCGATGCCCTGCGGGTTGGCGCCGAGCGCGTTTTCGGTTCGGTGGAAAACCTCCTGGGCGCCTGGCACCCGGATCTTGAGCCCATCGAAATCCTCAACCGTTCGGATCGCCCTCTTCTTGGAGCCGTGGGCGCGAAAACCCTGTGAGATGCCGACGGCCGGGATGTGGAATCCCCGTTCCCTTCCCTCGGCGGCGACCTCCATCATCCACTCGCTGCGTGCCAGACAGACGGCCTCCTCCCAGCTCTCCACCAGATAGGGCAATAGCACGATGTTGAATTTGACCGAGGCGTCCTCGAACATGCCGCCCCTCGTCCCCTGCAGGGCGCCGATCGCCACGGCATCGGCCATCTCCCTCTCGGTTCCGAGAATGCCGCCAAAGTAGTTCTCGACCCTGATCCGGCCGGCGGTCCGTTTTTCGAGCTCCTGCTTGAAGAATTCCATCGAGACGCTGCGCGGGTCGCTCGCGTTCTGGGCATTGGCGTATCTGAAGAGGATTGTGTCCTCTGCAGCGACCGGAGCCGCCGCAGAGCCGATGCACAGCCCGATCAACCAGATCAGGAGCTTTCGGATCACTTCTCGGCTACGCCGTTCGGTGCCCGCAGCAGGTCATCTCCCGCGATGTCGTCCCACGAGTAGTAGTGGAACGTCTGGTCGTCAGACATGGCGACGAACAGGCCCGACGGAAACCGATTGTCGAGGACCACGTTGGTCACGTCGGATCCGTCGCTCTCGTTGGTCGAAACCCTGACGACCTTGATCAGCTCGTGGTGATGGGGGTCATCGGGCGCGCCCTCACGAGGGAATACGCGAAAGGTGTTGGCCTGCTGGTCGGAGACCAGGATGTACCCGGTCCCGTCGTCGATCTTGTAGATCGAAATGCCCTCCTGGTCCTGAGCGAAGCCTTCGGTCCCAAAGAACGCGAGCTCGACATCGGCGTTGGGCGCATCGGGGTCGGCGAGGTACTTGTGGACACCCGCAGTTTCATCAGAGTAGTAGACATAGCCGAGCTCGTTGTCGACGGCCAGAGCTTCGATCTCCTTGCCTCCGACGAACTCACCGAAAGCCCGCACCTTGGTGGCCTTGATGGTTCCGTCGCCGGCGTCTTCGAGGCGGTATTGCCACAGATAGGTTCCGGATTGTCCGAATTTTCGGCTGACGATGGCGAAGAACGCGCCGTCCGAAGGGCGCGTGTAGATCGCGAGGCCCATTGCCCGTCGATCGTCGGTCTCGCCCACGAAGGTCTTGATGCCGCCGTTGTCGATCGGGGTCATTTCCGGAAGCCGGAAGGCGCGAATTTTTTCTTCGTTGCGATCCGTCGCCAATGCGATGTCGATTGTTTCGCCTCCGAGGGGAAATCCGTAGGCGACGTCGATGTTGTTCATCCGGCCCATTCCGGAAACCGTCTTCTCCGGGATGATCTTGCCGGCGAGATCGAAGACGAAGATCGAACCGCCCTTGTCGGTGCCCAGGATCAGGCTCTGCGCCGGGTCTTCAGGATGCACCCAGATGGCGGGGTCGTCGGAGTCGACGGCGGTTTTTTCGGTGACGACGATGGGCGTCAACGCGTCCGCCGCCGGTGTCTCTTCAGTGGTCTGGGCCGGAGGGGCCACGGACCCACCGCAGGAAACCAAAAGGATGGCTGCCGAGATCACAGCCGGGATCGCCCGCGATCCATTGCGATAGTGTTGTTCGGTGGGTGTTCGTTGCCCTAGCGATTGCATCTTTATCTCCTTCATTCAAAAAATTAGAAGTGCCCGTGTCCTACCGGCTGTGACTGAGACGGTGTGGAGCGGCCATCGGTTTGGATGGTTCACCGAGGACATCCCGGTCATCCGGCGGCGGCCCGGTGGTGGAACGCACGACGAGGCTCGGCGTGACGACATCGTGACGGGGCGTCGTCCGTTCTTCGTTGATTCGCTCCGAAAGGCGTTCGACGGCCGACCGCCCCATGTCTTCACCCGGCTGGTCGATCGTCGTCAGCGAGATGTGACGCAAAGCGGCGAGCGAGTTGTTGTCGTAACCGACCAGCGAGACGTCGTCCGGAATCTTCAGTCCCGCCTCCTCCAACGCGTTCATGGCCCCGATCGCGCAGAGATCGTTCGAGGCGAAGATCGCGGTCGGCAGGGGCTTCATCTTGAGGAGGCCTTGGGCGCCGCGGTAGCCGCCCTCCTCGGTGTGGCCGCCCTCGACCATCACGATGTGTTCGGCGAGGTCGAGTTCCCGCATCGCGCGGAGGTAGCCCTCGCTGCGAATCTTCGCCCCGGCCCCGGCTCCACCTTTGATAAAGGCGATGCGGCGATGACCGTAGCTCAGACAGTGCTCGACGGCGAGCTGGGCGCCCGCGATGTTGTCGTTGGTCACGCTGTCGCTCGAGTCGTCGGTCGTGTGGCGGTTGAGCACTACAACCGGGACCGAGTGTCCCGCCCGGACGATCACCGTATCGGCAACCCGCGGCGAGGCGAGGATCAGTCCGTCGACCCTGAGCTCGAGCAGATTTTCGATCGCACCTTCTTCGACTTCGGGCGTGCGATCGCCGCTGTTGAACAGAACGCGGTAGCCGAGCTCGCCCGCCCGGGACTGTATGCCCGACACCACCGCCCCGAAAAATGGGTTTCGAAGGTCCGAGATCATGACCCCGAGGATGCGCGTTCGCCGTTGGACCAGGCTCTGTGCCATCACGTTGGGGCGGTAGTTGAGCTCCTGGATGGCCTCGAGCACGGCCTTGCGGCTCTCGTCACTGACCCCTTCCTCCCCGCGAGTCACCATCGACACGAGGCTCTTCGACACCCCGGCGACGCGGGCGACATCGTGAATTGTTGGCCCTGATTGCGACGGCGACTTTGGTTCTTTCCCCCGTGGTGACACTTGACTTCGCTCCGATCAGGCATTATGTTCCAATTGGAACGTTCCAGAATATATGTCGCGGAACGTGAAAATGCAAGCTGGAACGTTCCAAAAGGTGCCAAAGAGATCACGGGATGAGGTTTTGAGGAAAAATTCTCTTGTATTTCCTGATTTCAGATGGAACGTTCCAAGCCCGGGGTGGAGGACCGTCGGTGAGGACACAAGCAATATGATCAAGATTTTGGTCTGCACTATGGATGGGAGGTAGCGATGGCGTCCTTGGGAAGATTTCGTTTTTCGACCTTGATGGCTCTTTTCATGATTTCGGTTTTTCTGCCTGGAATTGCCCTCGCCCAGGACGGCACCGGGGTCATCTACGGCACGGTGACCGGCCCTGCCGGCGGGGTGATCTCGAGCTGTGAGGTTGCCATCGAGGGCACGAACATCGTGGGCCAAACCGGCCTCGACGGTGCCTACAGGTTGGCACCGGTTCCGGTCGGCGAGCACACCCTGGTGTTCACCTATCTCGGGCTTCAGGCCGCAAACGCGGTAGTGACGGTTGCCGCAGGAGAGGCGGTCAGCCAGGACATGACATTGGCATACGGCGGCGAGATCGAGGTGCGCGGTTCACCACTCCTCGCCGGACAAGCCAAGGCGCTCAACCGGCAGAAGAATGCGATCAATATTACGAACATCGTCGCTTCGGACCAGATCGGGCGCTTCCCGGACAAGAACGCTGCTGAAGCAACGCAGAGGATTCCGGGCGTCAGCCTGAACCGCGACATGGGTGAGGGCCGCTACATCATCATCCGCGGCACCGAGGCACGGCTCAACTCCACCACCGTCAACGGCGAGCGGATCCCCTCGCCGGAGGCCGGCGTCCGGAACGTCGCACTCGACACCATTCCGGCCGATCTCCTGGAGTCGATCGAGGTTTCGAAAGCCCTGAGGCCGGACATGGATGGTGACTCGATCGGCGGCACGGTCGATCTCGTCACCCGGCGCGCACCAGAGGAGCCCCGCGTTTCTGTTGCTCTCGGAGCCAACTACGCCCAATTGATGGAGGATACAGCCCCGAACGGGAGCCTCACTATCGGCTCACGCTTTGGAGACGAAAAGGAGTGGGGGCTGCTGTTTTCCGGGAGCGCAAGTGACACCAAACGGGGCGCTGACAACATCGAGCCCGAGTACGACGACGGCGATCTCGCGGAGCTCCAGTTTCGTGATTACACGACACAGCGCGAGCGTTACGGGGTGACCGCAGATATCGACTACCGAGCCTCACTGAGGTCCAACTACTTCCTGAGAGGGCTGTGGACGAATTATATCGACACAGAGCTTCGGCGCAGAAAGACGATGGTTGTCGAAGACGATGAGCTGGAACGGGATATCAAAGACCGGACACAGGAGTCTTTGATCAACTCCGTCAGCATCGGCGGCGAAAACACCATTGGCGAGTCGATGGTCCTGGACTATCGCCTGATGTACAACAAGTCCTCCGAAGAGACAATCAATCAGCTCACTTCGGGATTCTTACAAGAAGACATTGAATACCTGACCAACGTCAGCCCCGACAACATCGATCCGAATAACATCCAGGCGATACCGTTGAATGAGAACGCTGCTGAGCTGTGGTTCGACGAAACCGAGGACCACACCAAAATCGGCGAAGATGAAGACATCGTCGGCGCCATCAATTTCACCAAGGGTTTCTACAAGAATGCCGGCTACAGCGGCCTGTGGAAGTTCGGCGCCAAGGCCAGGTTCAAAAACAAGGTTCAGGACTACGAAACCTGGGATCTCGAGTCGGAAGATGACTTCAATATGTTGTCGGTCATTGACGACTGGGATTCGGAGACCCCGTTCTTCAACGGAAACTACGGGGATCAGATCATCCCGTTTTTCGACCCCGTCATCATCAGGGACCTCTGGGCCAATGGAGCCTTCGAGGGCGAGAAAAACCTCGAGGACGATCTGGTGGACTACGATATCACTGAGGACACTCTCGCAGGCTACGTCCTGGGAGAGTTCATTCTCGGCGCCAACACCTCCTTTATGGGCGGCGTACGGGTGGAGAGCACCACGAACGAATACGAGGCGAACGAGCTGGTCGTCGATGAAGAGGGCGACCCCGTTGGTTTGATGCCCGTCACAGGCGACAAGAAGTACACAGAGTGGCTGCCACAGTTCCACCTGGTCTACAAGACCGGTGAGGGTTCGCAGCTCCGGGCGGCTGTCACCCGCAGCCTGGCGCGGCCGAACTTCGAGGACATGGCCCCGTGGCGATTCGTCAACGATGAGGACGGCGAGATTGAGATGGGGAACCCCGATCTCGATGTCACAACCGCCTGGAATGTCGACCTCATGTGGGAGAAGTACCTGGAGCCGATCGGCATATTCTCGGCCGGTGTTTTTTACAAAGACCTGACCGACTATATCTACATTTTCCAGGTCGACGAGGAAATCGACGGCGAAGAATATGAAGTCACCCAGCCGCGAAATGGCGACAAGGGCACCCTTGCGGGTTTCGAGCTGGCGTTCCAGAACCAGTTCACGAAATGGCCCGGTTTTTGGGGCGGCTTCGGAATCTACGGCAACTACACCTATGTCGATTCCGACGCCAAATATCCCGACCGCGAGTCCACTTCGCTTCCCGGTCAGTCGAAGCACATCGGTAATCTTGCCCTGGTCTACGAGAAGTACGGTGTCACGACGAGGCTGTCCTACAACTTCAACGGCAAAAAGCTTCTCGAGGTGGGTGGAGATATCGACGAAGACATCTGGGTCGACGACCACGCCCAGCTCGACTTCTTGTTCCGCGTCCAGGTCGCAAAGCAATGGGCCATCGTCTTCGAGGCCATCAACATCACCGACGAGCCCTACACCGCCTATGAAGGCACCGCCGACCGGATCCGCCAGCAGGAGTTTTACAGCTGGTGGGCGACCCTGGGTGTGAGGTTCGATCTGTAGGTATCTGAACGAATCAACACGCATCGGGGAAGATCCCCGATGCATCAGGGAACGCTGCAGACCCTCCGTGGAGACACGGAGAGGTCTCCAGCCCCCGGCGTCGATAGGTGGACGAATCGAGAATGACTATCGAAGCAGGAAGGTAGCAGGTTCATGAGCACGACGGTTGGCGTGATCGGAGCGGGTCGCATTGGCAGGATGCACACCGAAAACCTCGTCCATGCCGTGCCCGAAGCATTCGTCAAGGGCATCGCCAGCCCGCACCTGGACGAGGGCTGGGCGGAGGGACTCGGGATTCCCGTTCGATCGATCGACAACTCGGCGGTCCTCGGAGACCCCGAGATCGAGGCTGTCGTCATCACGGCGCCATCCGGTCTCCACGCTCCGCTGATTCACCAGGCCGCACAGGCAGGGAAGCACATCTTCTGTGAGAAACCGGTTGCCTTCGAGCCGGGAGCCATCGAAGAGGTCCGCGATACCGTGCAAAAGGCGGGCGTTCAGCTCCAGGTGGGTTTCAACCGCCGCTCCGACCCGGGTCTGCTCGATCTGATGGAGGCGGTCAGGGGCGGCAGGATCGGCGACATCCACACCGTGCGCGTGACCAACCGCGACCCCAAGGCGCCGCCGATCGATTTCGTCAAGCGATCGGGTGGGCTTTTCTTCGACTTTGTGATCCACGACTTCGACACCGTCCGGTTCCTCTCGGGGTCCGAGATCGAGGAGGTCTATGCGGTGGGTGGAGTCCTCATCGATCCCGAGATCGGCGCCGCCGGCGACATCGACACCGCGGTCGTCACCCTGAAGCTGGCGAGCGGGGCGTTGGCGGTGATCGACAACAGCCGCCAGGCGGTCTACGGCTATGACCAGCGCTTCGAGGTCTTTGGCTCGGCGGGCAGCGTCGCGGTCGACAACACGACGCCGAGCACCCGCGTCGTGAGCACCACACGCGGTGTGGTCGGATCGAAGCCGCACGACGGCTTCGTGAACCGGTATCGGGAGGCGTTTGTCGGCGAGCTTACGACCTTCCTGGCCGCTGTCCGCGGCGAAGCTCCGGTAACGGCCGGCGCCGAGGACGCCCTTGCCGCGGTGAGGGCGGCGTGCGCCGCACGCGAGTCCTTCGAACAACACAGACCGGTCCAGCTGGCAGGGGCGACGTCCACAGCCGGAAAAGGGGAAGCCTGATGAAGACCGTCACCGTGGGTGTGCTCGGGGCCGGACGGATCGGGCGGCTCCACACCGAGAACCTCTTCGGAATGCCCGGCGTGAGGGTCAAAAGCATCGCGGACCCGTTTGCCGATTTCAGCGCCTGGCCGCCGGATTCGGTCACCACCGGCACGGAGCCCGAACAGGTGCTGAACGATCCCGAGATCGAGGCGGTCCTGATCTGCTCTCCGACACCGACCCACGCGCCGTTCACGGAGGCCGCGGCCGATGCCGGCAAACACATATTCTGTGAAAAGCCCGTCGATCTCGACCCGGATCGAATTCGGAGAACCCTCGAGGTGGTTGGCAGGGCCGGTGTCAAGCTGCAGGTGGGGTTCAACCGTCGCTTTGACCCCACCTTCGCCAGGGTCCGCCGGGCGGTGAGCGACGGTGCCGTGGGTGACGTCCAGATCGTCAAGATCACCTCGCGTGATCCGGAGGCGCCCCCGGTCGAGTACGTCGAGTCCTCGGGTGGAATGTTCCTCGACATGACGATCCACGACTTCGACATGGTGCGCTACCTGAGCGGTAACGAGGTCGAGGAGGTCCACGCCATGGGGGCGGTGCTCATCGATCCCGCGATCGGCGAGGCCGGCGATGTGGACACCGCCGTGACCACCCTCAAGATGGCCGACGGCTCGCTCGCGGTGATCGAGAACAGCCGCCAGGCCGTCTACGGTTATGACCAGCGGGTCGAGGTCTTCGGCTCCAAGGGCAGCGCCGAGGCCGGCAACGAGACCCCCAACAGGGTGTCGCTCAGCACCTCGGATGGCGTGCATGCCGACAACCCCCTCTACTTCTTCCTCGAGCGCTATCAGGCATCATTCGTGGCCGAGCTCGAGTCCTTCTTCGCCTGCATACGAGAAGACACGGATCCCCCGGTGGGTGGTCGAGATGGTCTGATGTCGGTGTTGATAGGTCTCGCGGCCGCGCGGTCGATGGCGGAGAACCGGCCGGTGAAGGTCGAGGCATCATGAACCTCTTCCGCCCCTTCAAGACCGGCGAAGACCAGCCTTTGATACAGGATGGCCAACTCGTTGACAGCCTCTACAAACGGCACCGCCTGCGGATCATGCTGGCGATCACCATCGGCTACGGTCTCGTCTACACCTGCCGCCTGGCGCTGTCGATGGTCAAGAAACCGCTCATCGACGGCGGCATCTTCACCCCGGTCGAGCTCGGAATCATCGGCTCGGCGCTTTTCTACACCTACGCCTTCGGCAAGCTGACCAACGGTTTCCTCGCCGACCACATGAACCTCAAGATCTTCTTTGCCTTTGGAGTGTTGATTTCGGCGCTGATCAACATCGGTATGGGATTCTCCACTATCCTCTTGCTGTCGGTCGTTCTCTGGGGCCTCAACGGTTGGTTTCAGGGATTTGGCGCCCCGACCGGGGCGGTTGCCCTGGCGACCTGGTTCTCCAATCGAGAGCGCGGACGGATGTATGGCATCTGGAGCACCGCCCACGCGATCGGCGAAGGCCTCACCTTTGTCGGCGTCGCCGGTCTCGTGACTCTTTGGGGATGGCGGGCCGGATTCTGGGGCCCTGGCCTGCTGTGCATCGTGGTGGCCGGTGGGCTCTATCTGTTGATGCAGGATCGGCCGGAGACCCTCGGTCTGCCACGGGTCGCTGAATGGAAGAACGACTTCGTCAGTTCTGATGAAGGCAGCAAGGACAGGAAAGAGAGCACGTGGGCCATTCAGAGGACGATCCTCAAGATCCCCGCGATCTGGGTCCTGGCGCTCGCCAGCGCGTCAATCTACGTGACCCGCTACGCCATCAACAGCTGGGGCGTGCTCTACCTGCAGGAAGCCAAGGGTTACACGCTGATGCAGGCGGGAGGCGTCATCTCGGTCAACACCATCGCCGGGATCCTCGGCGCGCTGGCCTTCGGATTTGCGTCGGACAAGCTGTTCAACGCCCGAAGGCCTCCCACCAACGTGATCTTCGCCGCCATGGAGATCATCGGTCTTCTGATGGTCTTCTTCGGTCCGCCCGGAAAACCCCTCTTCATGACCGTGGCATTCTTCATCTACGGATTCGGCCTGACCGGGCTCGTGACCTCGCTCGGCGGCCTCTTCGCCCTCGACATCGCCCCCAAAAGGGCGGCCGGGGCGGCAATGGGATTCATCGGCGTCTTTTCGTACATCGGCGCCGCACTCCAGGACCAGATCAGCGGCCATTTGATCGAGCGCGGTATCACCATGATCGACGGCGTCCGGCACTACGACTTCACGACCGTGATCTGGTTCTGGATCGGATCATCGGTGCTTTCGTTCATCCTCGCCACCTCCCTGTGGCGAGTCCGCATGAGGGACTGAGGGAACCATGAGTGAAGAAAAACAGACCTTCGACGTCGCGACGGTCGGTAACTACACCAAAGACACGATCATTACCGCATCCGGAACGCAGCATGCCGACGGCGGAGGGGTGACCTACTCGGCCCACGCCGCCCACACCCTCGGCCGCAAGGTCGCCGCAATCACGAGGTTGGCGAAGGAGGATTTCCATGTTGTCCGTTCGCTCGAGGAGGCGGGGATCACCGTCTTTGCGACGGAGACCCCGAGCTCGACCTTGATGCGGCTCGAGTACCCGACCGAGAATCCCGATGAACGGATCCTCACCGTTGCTAGCACTGCCGGCTCGTTCGCACCCGAAGAGGTGAGGGGCATCGACGCCAAGGCCTTTGTGATCAGCCCGTCCATTCGCGGCGAGATGCCGATCGAAACCATCCGGGAGCTTCGCTCGAAGGACGCGATGATCAGCGCCGATGCGCAGGGGTTCATCCGGGTCCGCCGACCCGACAACCGGCTCGAGCACGTGGCCTGGCCGGAGCAGCAAGAGGTCTTGGCGTTGGTGGACATTCTCAAGGCTGATGTCGTCGAGGCCGAAGCCCTGACCGGGGAAGCGCACATGAAAAACGCGGCGAAAGCCCTTTCAGCGCAGGGACCGAGAGAAATTGTCATCACCCACCGCGACGGGATCGTGGTGTTCGCCGACGGGCAGTTCTTCGAAGCAGAGTTCCACGCACGGTCCATGGCCGGCCGCAGTGGTCGCGGCGACACCTGTGTCGGTTCCTACGTGGCAACCCGGCTCGACCACCCGCCCGAGGAAGCACTCCTGTGGTCGGTGGCCACAACGAGCTTGAAGGTCGAAAGCCCTGGACCCATTCAACGACCCTACGAGGACATCGTTGCCCTCATCGAAGAAAAGTACAAAGGAGCGTACTCGCCGTCTTAGAGACTCAACCGGCGTCCACGGGAAAGAGGGGCGTCGTGAAAATCAAAGGAGGAACAGGTCATGAAAGGCATGGTTTTGGATGCGAAGTGGGAGCCGAAACCGGATTACACGGTTTCCGATTGGGAGAAGCAGACAGGCAAGGCGATCACCGGCAACGCGATCTGGCACAACCCGACCCTCGAGGTCCGCGATTGGCCGGACCCGCAACCCGGACCCAAGGAGGTCCTCCTCGAGGTCCAGGCGTGCGGCGTCTGCGGTTCGGACATGCACTTTTTTGAAACCGACGAAGACAACTACATCCTCTATCCTGGTCTGACGAAATTCCCGACCATCCTCGGCCACGAGTTCTCGGGCAAGGTGGCGGAGGTCGGCAAGGAGGTCACGCTCCTCCAACCCGGTGACATGGTGACCGTCGAGGAGATGATCTGGTGCGGCCGCTGCACACCGTGCCGCAACGGCTATCCCAATCACTGCACGAATCTTGAAGAGATCGGCTTTACGATCCCGGGAGCATTTGCCAACTACATCGCGGTCGACGAAAAGTTCTGCTGGAAGATCGACGCCATCGCCGAGAAGGTCGGCAACGAGGAAAAAGCATTCGAGCTCGCGGCACTCACCGAACCCACCTGCGTTGCCTACAACGCCATGTTCGAACGCGCCGGCGGCTTCAGGCCCGGGCACTACGTCAGCGTATTCGGCGCAGGCTCTATCGGTCTGGCTGCCATCGCCCTCGCCAGGGCGGGTGGCGCAAGCACCATTGTCGCCTTCGAGGTCTCGCCGCAGCGTCGTGAACTGGCCTCACAGGTGGGAGCAGACTTTGTCTATGACCCGCGCGAGGTGAATGCCGGTGAGGTGCTCATGGAACATAGCCAGGGTGAAGGTTTCAATTTCCACATCGAGGCGGCCGGCGTTCCCGAAATCATTATTCCCGACATGGAGAAGGCACTCGCCATCAACTCCAAGATCGTCCAAATCGGTCGCGCAGCCAAACGCGTACCTATGTATCTGGAAGCCTTCCAGGTCCGGCGCGCCCAGGCCTACGGTGCACAGGGTCACTCGGGCCACGAAACGTTTCCGAATGTGATTCGCATGGTCGCCTCGGGCCGCATCGATCTGAGCCCGATCATCACCGCGAAGTACGGCCTCGAAGACACGGTGGTCGCCATCGAAAAGTCGATGGACCGGACCGACGGCAAGATTCTCGTGAAGCCCAACTGACGGGAACTTGACGGAGACAACTGGAATGGGCGAGCTGCGCATCGCGGTGGTCGGCGTCGGACGCATGGGGTTGACCCATGCCGAGAACCTCGTCCATCGCACCCGGGGTGCGCAGCTTGTTGCCGTGACGACTTCCAACACCGAGCGGACCGAAGCCGTCCGCCGGCGCTGCGGCGCCATACCGGTGTACGGCACTCTCGATCGGCTGATCGAATCGGAAACGCTGGACGCCGTGGTCATCTCCAGCAGTACCTCTGCGCATGTCGAGAATGTAAAGCAATGTGCTGCGGCCGGGCTCGACATCCTGTGTGAAAAGCCGCTCGGCTTGACTCTCGAGGACTGTGATCGTGCCACGGGTGCGGTCGGCTCGGCGGGCGTCAAGCTGATGATGGGTCACACGCGTCGTTTTGACGCAGGCTACGAAGAGGCGAAACGGCTCATCGAGTCCGGCGCCATCGGTCGACCGGTTCTCTACCGCTCGATCAGTGGTGACGTGAACCCTCCACCGGTCGAGTTTGCCGATCTCGGGGTCAGCGGTGGCCTGATCCTCGACTCGATGTATCACGACATCTACCTCGGACGATGGTTGATGGACGACGAGATCATCCGCGTTTACGGCGAGGGCGATGCGCTGATCGACCGGGGTGTCGGATCTGTGGGCGACGTGGACAACGCGGTGGTCAGCGCGCGATTTGCCGGGGGCGCGATGGGTACGCTCACCGCCAGCCGAACCACCCGCTATGGCCACGACCTGCGCGGCGAGGTGATCGGCGACGAAGGCGCGATCCAGGTCGGACGTCTCCGGAAGACACCGGTCCGGTTGCTCGACCGGTCGGGGGCGCACCACGACGCCGTCTTCACGACACCGGAACGCATGGGGGATGCATTCGTGACCATGCTGCAGTCATTTGTCGACTGCGTCGCGGATGACGCCGAACCACCGGTCTCGAGCCAGGATGGCCTGGCAACGTTGGCGGTCGCCATCGCCGCGAGGCGCTCAATCCAGACCGGTGCGCCGGTCGAGATTGCCGGACGAAAATTGACCAACCCGCCCGCGAAGAGCGGGCAAGAGAATTGACGAGAGAACGAACAATAAACTGAGGGAGCAACACATGTCAGATTTTCCGGAAGATCCAAGATTGTTGGCTACCGCCGAACCGGATCTGTTCTTCGAGGACAACACGGTCGGACGGTGCAAAAAAGAAGTGTGGGACGCGAGCGACGAGCAGGTCGACGCGATCCTTGCCGAGTACGGCATCCCTTCGCCCTGCGAGTGGGGCAAGGCGGGTTCCTACATCCAGACCACGGTCCGCCACCAGGTCGAGACCGAACGCCGCAAGAACGACATCGTCTTCATCCCGATCGGCTGCACAGAGCTGCACGGCCGCCATCTCCCCAGCGCCTCGGACACCCTCTATGTGAGCCAGATTCTCGAGGGTCTGCGGCGCTACACCGCCAAGCGTGGTGCGCCGGTAAGCCTCGCGCTACCCCCGCTCAACTACGGTTCGCACCCCTATCACCACCTGGGAATGCCGGGCACCGTGATCGTGCGCGAAAACGTCGCCCGTGAGTTCCTCATCGACGTGATGTTGGGTCTCTGGAACGACGGCTTCCGCAAGCAGGTGTTGATCAACAATCACGGCCACCTGTGGATGCTCGAATCGGCGATCCAGCAATTCCAGAAGCGCTACCAGCTACCCGGCATCTTCCGGGTCATCGACTGGCACCGCGCGGTCCGCGAGTTCTTCCGCACCGGTCCCAAGGGCGGCAAGATGGACACCAACTTCGTCCACGCCGACGAATCGGAGACCTCGCTCGGTCTCCTCCTCCACCCCGACATGGTCGACATGGACTACGCCGTCGACACCGAGGGCGAGGGCTATCTCCCGGACGGTCACTTCGACAAGTCGGTCGATCCCTTCAGCCGGCCCAGCCGCTGGTCAGAGGGTGAGGGTCATTTCGCCATCGAGATCGCAGCCACCCCCGAAGGCGTGGTCGGCAAGGCGACCCACGGTACCGCTGAAAAGGCGAAGCGCCCGGTGGCGGCCATCCTGAAGTATTTGACCTTGCTCAACGATCAGATCCTCGAGGCGTTCCCTGCTGGGACGGTTCCTCCGGTCGAAAAGGTGACCCTGCGCACCGAGGCCGAGATGGAGCCCTATCTGCGTGAGCCCTTGAGTGAAGGCTGGAAGCCCGTCTACCAGCTGCCACAGATCGGGCAGAGCTGAGCATGCAGCTGAGCGTCGTACTGTCGACCCACGCTGCTTCCTTCCAGGCAGTGGCTTTCGAGGGCGACTTCGAGGCGAATGTCGCCAAGATCGCGTCCTGGGGTTATGACGGCGTCGAACTGGCCGTGCGGGATCCGAATCTGGTGAATGCCGACCAGCTCGAGCGCATCGTTTCGGTCAACGGGTTGTCGGTGCCGGCCGTTGGCACAGGCCAGGCCTGGGGTGAGGAGGGGCTGAGTTTCACCAGCGATGACCCCGCAGTCAGGGCGGCCGCGATCGAACGCATTTCGAGCCATGTCCCGCTGGCGGCGCAGCTCGACGCGATCGTCATACTCGGTCTGATCCGCGGCGTCACCCCCGGGGGCCAGACCCACGAGCAGTCGATGGAATATCTCGTCGAGGCCATCCAGGAGTGCGCGGCAGCAGCCGAGGGCACGAGCGTGCGCTTCGCCCTCGAACCCATGAACCGATACGAGACCGATCTCGTCCACACCGCCGGCGATGGCCTCGAGCTCATCGAACGCGTCGGCGCCGACAACTTCGGTCTCCTGCTCGATACGTTCCACATGAACATCGAGGACGCCGACATCTGCGGGAGCATCCGATCGTGCGGCGATCGCATCTTCCACTTCCACGTCGCCGATTCGAACCGGTGGCACCCGGGTGCGGGCCACCTCGATTTCGCGGAGATTCTGGGGACGCTGGACGGGATCGGATACCGGGGCTTCGTCTCGGGTGAGTTCATGCCGCGGCCCGACGGCGACGCGGCGGCTGAACGAGGCATCGCTCATCTGAGGGATGTTTGCGCGCAACTGGAGACCACCTCGTGACGCGGGCCTTGGGGAACCATTGCGGGTTGACAAGGGGGGAATGATGAAATCGCACGCCACCGCGGTTCGCGCGGCCGTTGTTTTTGCCATCTGTCTTGCCGGTTTCGCGGCCGCGGCCGACGCCGCCGAGGTCTCCCTACGGGGGTACCCGAGGTTGATGCAGGGGCCCATGTTGGGCGTCGTCAGCCCCACCGAGGCGATGATCTGGGTGCGGACCGGCGGCGAGTTTCCGGTCTCGATTCAGTACGACACCGGTCCCGCATTCACCGATTTCCGAGAGACCGAGCCGGTGCTGGTCCGCAAGGCCGACGACTACACCGAGGTCATCACCATCTCCGGCCTCCGACCGTCGACCGAGTACTTTTACAGGATCGTCGTCGACGGAATCCCCGACCGCTATCTCAAAAACCTTGCTCCCTTCCGATTCGAAACGGCGCCGCCGGTGGCGGCCGATGCCGATCTGCGGATTGCCTTCCTTGCCGTCGATCGACGCGATA
>CBDTWX010000058.1:0-15947 GCA_965364305.1 uncultured Thermoanaerobaculia bacterium | reverse complement strand
GTGTATTGGTGAACGCCGTGCCGATGGCGCGGGTGTTCGGCGAGCCAGCGCGTCATGCGAGACTCCGCCTCGTCGGACAGGCTGCGACCGAAGTGGGCGTAGATGCGACGCACGACCTCGGTGGGGCTCTCGACCACGTCGCGGTACAGAACGTCGATGACCTGCTCCGACGGGATCTGCTCCCGGGCGGCCGACACGCGCTCGAAGAGCACCTCCGTCCCGAAGAGAACGAGAGCGAGCTCGAGGAGGTTGCGGGATGATCCGGCTGGCGGCGCCTCTGTGGCTCTCGCTCATTGGGGCCGGTGTGGTCGCCGCGGTTGTGTGGACGCTGCGACGGTGCTGGCAAAGATATCCGTTTCCCCTGCAAGCCAGGGGTGATTCCTGTCGCACCCGGCGCCCCGGTCTGACCACGCTGGCCGGCGCTCTGGCGGCGCTGGCTTTTGTTCCGCTGGCCGTATCCCTCGCACGGCCGCAGGAGGTCCTCTCCCGACATCTCGAACACGCCGAGGGTGTTGATTTGATCATCGCCCTCGACATCTCCGGGTCGATGGCGGCGCTCGATTTCCAGCCCAGCGATCGGCTCGGGGTAGCCAAGGAAACGATTGCCGATTTTCTCGACCGCCGACAGCATGATCGAATCGGTCTGGTGGTCTTTGCCGGGGCGGCGGTGACGATCTGCCCGATCACCCTCGACCACGATGTTGCCCGGCACCTCCTCGATCAGGTCGAGCTGCACAGCCTTCCCGAAGGGACCGCCATCGGTCTCGGGCTCGGCACGGCAGTCAACCGCCTGCGCTCGTCTTCATCGGAATCCAAGGTCATCGTGCTGGTAACCGACGGGTCGAACAATGCCGGTCAACTCGACCCGCGGACAGCGGCCGAGCTGGCGAGGGACGAAAAGATCACCGTTCACACGGTGCTCGTCGGGAAGGGCGGAAAGGTGCCGATCCCGATTCCGATACGCGATCCGCGAAACGGGCGCGAGACCACCCAGATCCGCAACGTCGAGGTGGACATCAACCCGGAGCTGTTGGCGGAGATCGCCCGCAGCACCGGCGGCGCCTCGTTCAGGGCCCGAGACCCCGAGGCGCTGGCAGAAGTGTTTTCGGAGATCGACGAGATGGAACGGACAGTCTTTACCTCCACCCGGCTGGTGCGGTATCGGGAGCGATTCGAACCTTGGGCCCTCGCAGCATTGGCGCTCCTCGTAGCGGGGACCCTCCTCGAGGGCGTCGGCGGGAGGACGCCTTGGTGAGCTTTGCGGAGCCGTCCTGGCTGGCGCTCCTGGCGGCCCCTGCCATCGCGGGCTTGTTCGCCTACTACCGCCATCGTCGCCGTCTTCGTCAGCAGCGGCGCCTCGCATCGCCGGGGGTGTGGCGCCGATTGCTCGGCGGCATCCCTTCGACCGGCTGGTTGCGGCTGCTGGCGTGGTGCGGCGCCGCCGCCCTCGTGGTGATCGCGATCGCGAGGCCTCAGTGGGGCGAGTTGCCGGCCGAGGAGACCATTCGCACCCGCGATCTGGTGGTGGCCTTGGATGTCTCCGACTCCATGCTGTGCGCCGACCTCAGACCGTCGCGGCTGACGCGCAGCATAGAAAGCCTGATCCGTCTTCTGCCCGAGATCGAGGGCAACAGGGTTGCGGTAGTGGTCTTTGCGGGTGATGCCTATGCCCTGCTTCCGCTGACCACGGATCTCGGAGCGGTGGCCGTCTTTCTCGAGGGAGTTCAGCCCGGGATGGTGTCGTTACCGGGGTCCAACTTGGAGCGCGCGGTGGAATCATCGCTCAAGCTCCTCCCCGAGGAGGGCGTGGGCCGGGTGCTGCTCCTCTTCACCGATGGCGAGAATCTGCAGGGAAATGTCGAGAACGCCACGACGGCCTTGAGCAAGGCGAACGTGAGTGTGATCGGTGTGGTAGCCGGGACCGACCGCGGGGGACCGATCCCAGAGTTTGACGCCCGGGGAGGGGTCCACTACAAGCGCGACTCCGGTGGTCAGCCGGTGGTGACGCGTGCCCACAGAGAGGTCCTGGAAGGGATTGCGGATGCCGCGGTTGGTGAGGTTGTGACGCTCGCCGAACCTGGGGTCGTCGGCGAGATCGCAGCTGCGGTCGAGCGGTTGCAGACCCGCGAAGTCGAAGCGACTCAATCGGTGCGCCGCATCGAGCGCTTCCCCATCTTCTTGGCCGCTGCCGCAGTGTTCCTGATGGCTGGTTTCGCGCTATCTCCGTGGCGTCGGGTGGCGGCGGCCGCGCTGATCGTCGGGTTGATCGTTCCGGGGGCTCTTGCCCAGCAGGGGGCTACGAACGCCGGGCCGGCGCCGAGTGCCAAAGGCCCCCCAGCCACCGCCGAAGCGGAAAAAACCGCCCTGCCCGCGCCTTCGTGGTGGCAGCGGTTGATCCCCGGCGGCAGCCGACGGCTCTCCCGCAGCGGTGTCGACCGATGGCAGGCCTCGGATCTCGAGGGGGCAACCGCGGCGTTTGCCGGCGCCGCCGAGCTCGATCCGCAGCGGCCGGAAGGCCTCTATGATCTCGGCACCGCCCTTGCCGCCGGTGACAACCTGGAAATGGCGGCACCGCTCCTGGAGGCGGCGGACCAAGGTGGAGTGCCGGGCGCAGCGTACAACTCGGGCACCGCCGCTCTCGGAGCGGCGCAGGCTGAGGCGGCGATTCATTGGTTGCGGCGGGCAATGCTCTCCGACTCCGAGGACCTCGAGGCCAAACACAACTACGAGCTGGCTTTAAGGATGCGCGAGGAGCAGCAACAGCAACAGCAGCAGGATGATCAGCAGCAGGAGCAGGAAGAGAGCCAGGACGACCCGCAGCAGGAACAGGAGCAACAGGACGACCAGCCATCGACCCCGACCCCGGCTCCGGATCAGGGGGCGATGCCGACCCCGACTCCGAACCCCAACCAACCGGTCTATGCGGCTCTCGAACGAGCCGAGGCGGAGGCGCGTGATGCCATGCGATCGCCGACCCCACAGCCCGGCAAGGTGGAGAAGGACTGGTGAGAGAGTCTCGCCTCCAAGTGGTTCTGTGTTGTGCCCTGGCAGTCGCCACGGCGGGTGCCGGCGCCGCCGAACCGAGCCTCGAGGGTCATCGGGATCGAAGATGCGGCGAGGTTGGTGATCCGAATCCTCGAACCGGCCGGCACGCCGGAGATCGATCTGGGGGAATTCCACAACCTCGAGGTAGTGTCGGGACCATCGACGAGCACTGAATTTTCGTGGGTCAACGGTGTGGCGACCCGCGCCATCAGCTACACCTACGTGATCAAAGGCATCGAGGTCGGATCGGCTGCGGTGGGACCGGTGACCGTGAAGGTGGGCGAGAGTGAGCTGTTGGGCGAGACGGTGAGCGCCGAAGTGGTTCCCGGAAGCGTGGTTCGTCAGCGACCCGCGCAGCGCCGAGCATTTCCGAGTGATCCCTTTGAGGACATTTTCGGCAGGCGCCAGCCGACGCGGTCGGCGACTGTCGCCCTGCGCCAACTGGTCGAAGAGCGGCAAATTGTGCTCGGCCAGCCGGTCGTTGCCACGGTGGTGCTCGACACGACCGCTGGCGGCGTCGATGGGTTCGAGTGGGTCGCCCCGCCTTCTTACCCGGGATGGTGGGCGCAACGGGTCGAGCCGCCGGAGAGGATCACCGGAGAGATTGTGGAGGTTGACGGCGCTCGATTCAATCGATTCGTGGTTGCCCGCCACGTGCTGGTGCCGCTGGCAACGGGAGAGTTGCAGGTGCCGGCTGTCGAAGCGAGGATCGGGTTCAGGAGCGGGAGCCTTTTCTCGCCGCAACAGGTGGTGGATCGAGCAACCCAGAAGATCGCGGTCGAGGTTGAATCGCGACCGCGGGCGCCCGAGGGTTTCGCCGGCGCCGTCGGTGAATTGCGCTACTCGGTGAGCCTCGAACCCGAGACGATCGATTTCGGCGAGCCGGCTGTGCTCACCATCGAGCTGAGCGGCAACGGGAATCTCCCGCTGGTCGAGGCGCCCGCCGCATGGCCGGCGTGTGGCGACTGCGAAGCCTATCCTCCCGAGGAGGAGAGCGATGTCACCGTCGATGACACCGGGGTCCACGGTACCCGCACCTGGAGAACTACGCTCGTGCCGCGCGAATGGGGTCGGATCGATCTCGACCCGGTGATGCTGACGGTTTTCGATCCTGCCGCCGGGACCTATCGGAAACAAACCCTCGGTCCCCTGCAGCTGGTGGTCAACGCTCCGCCGCCGACCCCGGCGCCGTCACCCAGGGTCGAAGAAACGGCCGGCTCCTCGTTGCCCCGAGAGGAGCCATCGGATCGCGCACCGGCAACCGACGCCACACCTCCCCCGTGGGTGTGGATCCTGGTTGCTCTGGCCGCGGGTCTCCTGCTCGGCGGGATCGTGCCATTGGTCGTCATCCGACGCCGTCGCGCGGTCCTGCCTCCGCGGAGGCCGGGAGAGAGCCCCGCAGAGCGTTCGCGGGAGCTGCATGGCGCTCTTGAACGCTGGTGGCTCGATGCGCGCCGCCGTGCCCGCGGAAGGGCGCTCGAGGGTCAGATGCAGCAGCTTCGTCGCGAGCTCGAGGAAGTCCGGTTTGCGCCGGGTCGCGCTGATCACACCGAGACCGTGGCCGATCTCGAGGAGCGCGTGCGGGAGCTGATGCGGCGTGCGTGATACGATCGTTCAATGGGCCAACCAGAGGTCTTCAGCCTGCCTGTCGATGATCTCGAACCGTTTCTCGATCGGAAGAGATACTCTGCCTTCTCGATGTCCCAGCTCCAGCTGCCAACCTTCCTCAGCGAGGTCCTGAAGAAGGCCAACGATTTCGTGCCGTCGGAGGCGGGTTCGATTCTGATGGATCAGCCGGTGTGGCGGGGTGAGACGCCGTCCGAGGTTTATCTCTATTTCGTCGCCTCGTTTGGGCCAGCCGGGGAGTCGTTTCTCGGCAAGAGCATTCCGGCCGACCAGGGGGTCGTCGGCCAGGTCTACCGCACCGGCGAGCCCTACCTGATGTCCGATCCTGAAAACGACCCCAACTTCTACCCCAAGTTCGATCAGGACCACGAGTTCCGGACGACCGGCGTGGTCGCGGTTCCGGTGCGGATCGAGCGAGCGGTGTGTGGGGTCCTCGAGTTGCTCAACCGTTCCGACGGCAAACCGTACACCAAACGCAATATGCAGATGCTCGAGATCTTTGCCCGTTACACCTCGATCTCGATCGAGAATCTCCTCGATGCCCAGCGGGCCAATGAAATGGCGCGGCGCGACGATCTCACGGGTCTTTACAACGACCGGTTCTTTCACCATCGCCTGAGCGAAGACCTCATCCGCGCCGACGTCACCCGTTCGACCGTGGCGCTCATATTTCTCGACATCGACAACTTCAAGACGGTCAACGATACCCACGGGCACCTCGCCGGCTCGCAGGTCCTCAAGGAGTTTGGCTATCTTTTGAAAACCGTGGTCACCGATCACCGGGCGACGCTTGCACGCTATGGGGGCGACGAGTTCGTGATCATCCTCCCCGATCACGATCTCGAGATGGCCTGCGAGGTGGCGACCTCGATCCAGACTGCTCTCGAGAGCACGCGATTCCTGCAGGGCTCGTTCTCCTGGGCCGACGGTCCGGTGTACTGGCGACAGCCGTTGACCAGCTCCATTGGGGTCTCCGTCTACCCCCACCATCTGCCTCGGCAGGGCACCACCGATATGAAAAAGAACCTTCTCCTGCGTGCCGCCGACCTCGCCATGTACCGGGGCAAAGAGGACGGCAAGAATCAGATCCGAATCGCGGATTGACCCGGCCACCCACCCACCTGCCCGCCCGATACTCGATGCTCGATACGAGATACTCGCTCCACCCATTCGCGCGGATACAAGGCGCAGGATGCAGGGTCCGCCCACCCGACGGGGAAACCGCAGATCACGCAGATTGACGCAGATAGCCCCGCGCCTATCTCCACCGCAACGACGGAGACACAAAGCCCGGGAAGCGAATGACTACCGGGTCCATTTGCCAGTCTTCTGTCGAGCATGCTTTTGATGCCTCGCTGCATTGGTGCCGTCACAGCGAAAGGACGAGATTGAGAAAGCGTTTTGAGGAATGGTCACGATCGGTCGCCGAACACAGGGGCCGATGACAGTGACAGAGGGCAGAAACGGAGAGCTCCCAGTTGGCCAGCGCCGCCGTAGCGCCTCGGAGCTACCCCGGCCGCCGATTGCTGCCGCTGACGACTGCCGCTGTTCGCTGCCCCTGAGGCTGACGCTGATCGCTACCTCTGGGCCCGATTCACGGAGTCTGGAACCCGGCATCCGGGCGGGTGGGCGGATCCTGCATCCTGTATCCGGATGGGTAAGTGGGCGGGGGCGCCAAAATGGCAGACTTCCCGCGGTCGTCCTCTCGAAGAAAAGAGGGAATCTGGCAGGGTTTTTGCTGTTGTACCGTCTAGTGAACGCCGGTTTGCAACGATAAGCCGGCTCCTGGAGGTCCAGTATATGAAACGTGATACACAGAAGGTCTTTTCTCTCGCGGCAGTGATCGTCGCGGCGATTCTATTCGGAATGTTGCTCTCAGGTGGTCTCGACATGACGGCGCGGGTCGAAGCGGACCGATCGGAACCGGTTCCTGCCGCCGCCCCGGGATCCATGACGCTGCCCGATTTTGCGGCCCTCGCCGACCACGTGGTGCCCTCGGTGGTGTCGGTCTACTCTGCGGATGTTCAGGAACCGTCGGAACGACGACGTCAGATGCCGTCCGACCCGTTCCACTTCTTCTTCGGTCCCCGCGACGAGCGGAACGAGCGCCAGCCGCAGGTTCAGCGATCCTCGGGCTCGGGCTTCTTCATCTCCGACGCGGGTGAGATCCTGACCAACCACCACGTGATCGAGGACGCAGACCAAATTCGAGTGCGGCTGGCCAACGATGACGAGTACCGAGCCGAGATCGTCGGCATCGACCCGGCGACCGACATCGCGCTGTTGCGGGTGATCGAGCCCGATCGCGAGTTTGACGCCCTGCCCCTCGGCGACTCGGCGAGAGTCCGGGTGGGTGAGTGGGTGATGGCGGCGGGAAATCCGCTCAACATGGAACATACAGTCACGGTCGGTGTGGTTTCAGCAAAGGGCAGGTCGCTCGGGTTGTCGGCGGAGTCCTCTTCTTTCGAGAACTTCATCCAGACCGACGCGGCAATCAACTTCGGTAACTCGGGTGGACCGCTGGTCGATCTCCACGGCAACGTGGTCGGCATCAACACCGCCATCAACGCCGCCGGCCAGAACATTGGATTTGCAATTCCGGTTGACGTTGCTCGCCGAATTCTTCCGCAGCTGCGCGAAAGAGGGCGGGTTGTTCGAGGCTATCTTGGCGTACAGATCAACAATCTGACGCGCGAGGACGCCGAGGCATTCGGTCTATCAAGCTCCGACGGAGCTCTCGTATCGTTGGTTTCCCCGGGTCATGCGGCGGAGAAGGCCGGGGTGCGCCACGGCGACGTCATCGTCTCGGTTGACGGTCAGAAGCTCAAGGACACCCGCGAGCTCATTGACACGATCTCCGCGATGCCCCCCGGCACCGAGGTCGATCTCGGGATCGTCCGAAACGGCGAGGAGCTGAAGATCACCGTGACGCTTGAGGAGCGTGAGATTCAGGGTGCCCCCGCCGAGCCCGCCGAAGGGCCCGACGACGAGGGCGACGTCTTTGAGCGGGTTGGCGTGACGGTCATCGAGCTCAGCCCGGGAGCGCGCCAGAATTTCCGCATCGGTCCCGACATCGAAGGCGTGGTCGTGACCCGAGTCCGTCCTCTGTCGTCGGCGAGTGACAAAGGGATGCAGCCGGGCTTCGTGATCACCGAGGCCAACGGTGAGAAGATCACCAGCCCTGGCGAGCTGAGGTCGGCGACGGCCGAGGTCGAGGCGGGCGGGTATCTGCGCCTTTACGTCTACATTCCGCGGGCGGACACCTACCGGTTCGTGATCATCCAACTCGAGGAGTGATCGCGGTTCCAGACAACGTGCCTCACGGGCGCACCTTCGGGTGCGCCCGTTGTTCGTCGGGGGGCAGGGATCAGCGGCAGGTGCGGAGAGCGGCGACAGGATGCAGCGACAGTCGTCAGCGACGGGAACCGTGACGGTGCCAATTTCGGCGACCTCTTCACGAAATCGGATGGACCAGCCGCCAGGTCATGTCGCGTACGCCGTCGAACCCTACCGCCGTTCTCTGTCGCTGATCACTGGCGCCAGTCACTGGCGCTGATCACTGCCGCTGCCCACTGACAATTTTGGCCAGGACGTGACACCGAGGTTTTCGCGCTGACGGCGCGGTCACTCAATTTGCACCGCCGGGCGGGGTGGTGACGGATCCGGTCGGCGGGTCAGCGATCGCACCAAACGTCTTCTCATACATCTGGACATTGTGACCCAACGCCCGCAGCAGCTGTTTGGCCTGGAACGGATTCATGATGATCCGCGCCACCACCGGGATGTCCTCCCTGCCGGGTACGGTGCGGCCGAAATCGAGGAGGACCTCGGAAAAGTTGTGGGCGATGCTGACAAAGTTCGAGTACTCGCCGAGACCGACCTCTGGGTTGAGGGTCAATCGCGGCGCCTTGGGCGGTCGCGATGCGTCGTCACTCATGTTGTCTCCTCTCCCAGTCATTATGAAGGAACCTGGAATGAGGAATGAGGGATTCCCATCCGCCCACCCCTGAGATTTCGAATTTCCCGCCCACCCACCCAGTAGCCAGTAGCAGCGCCAGTTGACGGCGGCAGCTTCAAATGGCAGGGACAGCGCCCGCGACAGTCGTCAGCGGCGGGAACCGTCGAAGTCCCCACCCACCCAAGGTTGCCCGCAGATCACGCAGATTGACGCAGATGGACTTTTCGACAATACCCCAAACGGTGCATCTGCCAGTCAGTGGGTCGGGTTGAGCAGCCGCCAGGTCATTGCGCGGACCTCGTCGAAGAGCTGCAAGGCGGTGATTGCCTTTCCGCGATGCACGGCACCTGAATCGCAGAGAAGCCTGAGGTGGCCGTCCACTTCCATCGCGGAAGCATAGCCAATCCGCCAGTGATGGGCACGGTCTCTTCCGATCCGTCCGTGGCCCTCAGCGAGGTTTGCGGGCACCGACGGCGCAGACCGGACGACCTGGTCGGCGAGGCTCTTGAGCGGCGCCGGAACCCGTGCGACGAGAGCCAGCGCAATGCCGGCAGCTTCGAGGGCCTTGCGGTAAGCGATGAGGTTGCTGGTGGGGAGCGAGTCGAACATGGTCACCTCCGGGTCGTTCATGGCCCTCCCCCTGCCGGTGAGGTCGGTGGTGTCAAGGGTCGGAACGACCGGCCTCCGAGGCCGGCTTGCCCTTGACACCACCGACCTCACCGGCTACCCCATCACCCATGAACGACCCGGAGGTGACCATGTCGCGTTCCCCATAGGCCTCTGGACGCTGCCTCTGGACGCTGCCTCTGGACGCTGCCTCTGGACGCTGCCTCTGGACACTGCCTCTGGTCACTGCCTCTGGTCACTGCCGCTGCCTCCTGTTACTGTCCCTAATACCGGTGTCTGGCACCGTCATTCATGACAGAATCGGGCTGTGACGGTTGACGACAACATCCTCACTCTCTTCGAGATCGCCGCGAACGACCGCGAGCACGGTGCATCGACGATCGAGAGAAGGCTTGTGCGAGGCCTCCTCGATCTCGGCTCCTTCTTGCGACCCGAGGTGCTTCGTGCGGGCGCCGAATCACTCGTCGCTGGCCAGCCGGCGATGGCCAATCTCCGGTCCCTTGCTGAGGCCGCTGCGGAGGGCCAGGCGGAGTACTTTGAAAAGTGGCTCGAACAACGGTGTCGGGTGCTGGATGAGCTGCCGGAACGCCTCGCAGCGGCGGCCTGGCCGTTGATCGAGGGACAAGGGGAGATCGTGACAATCTCCCGTTCAACAGCCGTCGCAGCGGTCGTCGAGGGCGCCTGGCGCCAGGGATGGCATGGCTCCGTAGCGGTGCTGGACGGAGCCGCCACCGGGCGGGGGGCCGAACAGGCTCGGCGGCTGTCGAAATCGGGAGAGGCACGCTCCTTACCCGATGCTGCAGCTCCTCATGCCCTCGACGGTTCGGGCAAGCTCGTCATGGTCGGTGCGGACGCGGTGGCTCCGTCGCGGTTCGTCAACGCGACCGGGACCACAATGCTCCTCGAGCTGGCCGCGGCACGGAAGGTGGATCGGGTGTTGGTGGCCGATTCGGGCAAGGATGTGAGCGAACAGGCCCTGGACGAAATCGTCGCCGTGCTCCCGCACCATCGTGAGGGGCCGGATCGCAGTTGGCCGGTCTTCGAGGTGGTGCCTCGCGAGCTATTGAGTGCGCGAGTCAACGAGGGAGCTTCGCCGGAGCGGTAGTTCGGGAGAATGAGGAATTCAAAAAGAGGAATTAGGAATTTGGGGACCGCCCACCCTTCCCTGGAATTTCGGATGGCGGATGTGCCACCCACCCACCCCGTGCCGGTTTTGGGTTCTCAGTTTTGAGTTCCAACCCGCCCCTGAGCGCTGATACCGGCCGTCACCAGTTGTCATCCCGACCGAGGGAGCAGGGCGACCGAGTGGAGGGATCCATGGGCAGTGACAGCGACGAGGGCAGAAACCAGAAGCAGTGAACAGCGACAGGGATCTGCGACAGTGGGCTGGAGGGGTACGACCCGGAGGGAACCATGTTTCGCTGGCCACGGGCCGCTGTCCGCCGTACTCTGGCGCTGTCTGCTGGCGCTGACAACTGCCGCCGCCACTGAGTCCCGTCGCTGATCTCTGTCCCTGCATTCTGCCGCTGTCGACTGTTGCTGTTTCTGCCCCTGCCGTTGCTCGGGCACGGAGACGGACCTGCGTCCTGCGGAGTATGCTAAAGTACGCCCCGTGAAAGTCTTGCGACTGTTGATGCCGCTTGTGATTTTGAGCTTTCCGGCCCTGATGTCGGCCGCCGATCCGGCGCCGGCGGCGACTTCGATCGATCACCTCGAGGGTGCCGACAAGGTCAACGCGTTGATCGACCGCGTGGTGGAGCGACAGAACGGCCTGAGGTCGTTGCGCGCCGATTTTGTCCAGCTCAAGCAGAGCGCGTTGCTCCTCGATGCGGTGGAGTCGTCGGGTGAATTCATCTTTCGTGCGCCGGATTTCGTGCGCTGGGACTACCGGCGCCCGGACGCGATGGTGGTGCTCTTTGCCGAGGACACGGTGACGACCTTTCACCGGCAACAGGCGCGCGCCGAGCGGCTCAAGGTGTCGAAAAAGCAGCGGCGCTTCGTGCGCGTGCTGTCGGGGACCCAACCGCTGGACGACCTGACATCGAATTTTTCACTCACCCTCGCCGATCCCGGAGGAGACGCACATTACCGGCTGAGCTTGAAACCGGTCGGGGCGATGCTCAAAAAACGACTCCGTTCGTTGGAGATCGAGATCGATCGCGATCTCTTTCTGCCGGTGGTGATCACCTACAACGAGGCCGACGGTGACAGCACGCGCTACGAGTTCAACAACCTCGTGCTCAACCCCGAGATCGACGATTCGCAATTCCAGCTCGATCTCGGCGCCGATGTGGAGTTGGAAACCATCGATGCCTCTCTCGGCGGCGGTTGATTCCGGCGCGATCCTCTGACGCCTATGCTGCCCTTTTCTGTTGTCGGAGACGATCCTGAGAGCTCGGCGCGCGCCGCCGAGCTTTCGACACCGCACGGCGTCGTCCGCACGCCGGCCTTCATGCCGGTCGGCACCGCCGGCACGGTCAAGGGCGTGGCGGCGTGGGAGCTCGAAAGACTGGCTCCCGAGATGATCCTCGCCAACACCTATCACCTCCTGCTGCGTCCGGGCGCCGAGCGCATCGTCCGCCTCGGAGGCTTGCACCGGGTCATGGGGTGGTCCGGCCCGATCCTGACCGACTCCGGCGGCTATCAGGTCTTTTCTTTATCGGGTCGCCGCACGATGGACGCCGACGGCGTCACCTTCAGGTCCCACATCGACGGCGCCGAGCACCGCCTGACTCCGGACAGCGTGATCGAGACCCAGGCCGCGATCGGTGTCGATGTGGCGATGGTGCTCGACGACTGTCTTCCCTACCCGGTGGATCGCGCGACTGCTGATCGATCCACGGCGACCAGCGTCAAGTGGGCCCTCAGCGGGCTCGCAAGGGCCAGGGCGTTGCGCGCCGGGAACGCAAGCTGGGATGGTGGGGTCTTCGCTATCCAGCAGGGCTCGTTGGACTTCAATCTCCGACGTCGGTGCAGCGAGGCCTTGGCCGAGGCTGAATTCGACGGTTTTGCCATCGGCGGCCTGGCGGTAGGGGAGCCCGCCGACGCTCTGTACGAGGCGGTTTCGATGGCGGCGCCGTTGCTCCCGGCCCATCGTCCTCGATACCTCATGGGTGTGGGCTACCCCGAAGATCTCCTGCACGCGATCGCCCAGGGGGTCGACCTCTTCGACTGCGTTCTTCCGACCCGCTCGGCACGAACCGGCAAGGTCTTCACCTCGGCGGGTGATCTGGCGATCAAAAACGCGCGTTTTACCGACGATCAGCGTCCCCTTGACGAGTCCTGCGATTGTCCCACGTGCGCCGTCTACTCTCGGGCCGTTTTGAGACATCTTTTCGTTGCCAACGAGGTGACCTCGGTCGTTCTGTTGACGATGCACAACCTTTGGTACTTCTTGAGCTTGATGCGCGAGGCCCGGGAGGCTATCATGGCGGGCCGCTACACGCGGTTCCGCGCCGGGGTGGAAAACGGTCGCAATACCGCACTGGGGCGCGAGACGCCCACCGAACACGAGAGGTGATTCATGGAAGGTGCCGCTGGGGGTGGACCCCTGTCGATGATGATGATGTTCGCGCTGATCTTCGGGGTCTTCTACTTCCTCGTGATCTTGCCGTCGAAGAAACAGCAGAAGAAAAAAGAGGCGATGATCGTGGCCCTCAAAAAGGGGGACAAGGTGGTGACCACGGGCGGGATCTTCGGCACCGTGGCCACGGTCGAGGAGCACACCCTGCTTCTGAAGATCGCTGAAAACACGAAGATCAGGATATCCAAGAGCGCCATCGGCGGCCCGGTGGGTGCGGACGGCACACCGTCCGAGAGCTCTTGACTCGGAGGAGAGCGTGGATTCGAAGATAGTCTGGCGCATCGTACTGATCGTGGTGGTAGTGGCCCTGTGTCTGTGGTCGCTCTATCCGCCCGGTGAAAAAATCCACTATGGTCTCGACCTCTCTGGCGGCATCCACCTGGTCCTCCAGGTGCAGACCGATGACGCGATCAAGGCGGAGCTCGACGACGCATCGCAGCGGCTGGTGAGCCGTGCCCGCGAGGAGGGCGTGGAGCTCGGCCAGGTGGAATCGGACATCGAAAACCTAGCCTTCAGCGCCGAGGTGCCGGCGGAGACCGATGTCGCCGCTCTTCGCGAGGTTGCGGCTGACTGGGTCCCGGGCTACAAGGCCAACCCGGGCGTCGGCGTCTGGACCTTCCAGCTGCCCCCCAACATGGACCGCACGGTCCGCGACATGGCGGTGAGGTCGTCTCTTGAGACCATCTGGAATCGGGTCGACCAGTTCGGCGTTGCCGAACCGGTGATCCAACGCCAGGGTCTCGAAAGCGATCGTATTCTCGTCCAGTTGCCCGGCGTGGATGATCCGGCCCGCGTCAAGGACCTCATCTCCTCGACCGCGTTCCTCGAGTTCCAGGAGGTTGTGGGTGGACCGGCGCCGGACCGGCAGAGCCTGATCGCGGGGCTCGGCGGCTCCGTCCCATCCGATTCCGAGATCGTGCCCGGAGATCGGCGCGACATCGACGGCCAGGTGATCGGCGCCGACTACTACGTGCTCAAGACGGCGGCCATCATCTCTGGTCAGGAGCTGCGGTCCGCTCGGCGGAGTCAGGATGAGTATGGACAACCGGTCGTCAACTTCGCCACCCAGCCGCACGCAGCCGACAAGTTCGGCCAGTACACCGGCTCCCATATCGGGACCCGCATGGCCATCGTGCTCGACAACCGAGTGATCTCGGCGCCGGTCATCGAAAGCCGAATTCCGGGCGACGGCCGGATCACCGGCAACTTCACCATCGAGGAGGCGGAAGATCTGGCCCTCAAGCTGCGTGCCGGTGCGCTGCCGGCAACTATCACGTATCTCGAGGAACGGACGGTCGGCCCCTCGCTCGGTCGCGACTCGGTGGTGCGCGGAGTTCGCGCGGCGGTCTCCGGTCTGCTGGTGGTCATGCTCTTCATGCTCGTCTACTACCGGCTGTCGGGGCTCAACGCCAATGTCGCCCTGGTGCTGAACATCATGATCCTGCTTGGCGCCATGGCGTACTTCGGTGCGACCCTGACCTTGCCCGGTATCGCCGGCGTGATCCTCACCATCGGCATGGCGGTTGATGCCAACGTGCTCATCTTCGAACGCATCCGTGAGGAGCTGCGAGTCGGCAAGACGGTGCGCGCGGCCATCGAGACCGGATTCGCTCGCGCCTTCGGCACCATTCTCGACGCCAACCTGACAACTCTCATCGCCGCCCTCTTCCTTTTCAACTTCGGCACCGGCCCGGTCAAGGGCTTTGCGGTGACCCTGTCGATCGGCATTCTGGCCAGCGTCTTCACGGCCGTGTTCGTTTCCCGGACCCTTTATATGATCGTGCTCGCCGGCCGTGAGCGCGTCGAGAGCCTGAGCATCTGATTGGATTGACCATGCGCATCATTGGTGACACCAACGTCCCGTTTCTCTCGTACCGAAAGATCGCCCTGTCACTCTCTTCGCTGGCCATACTCGGCGGTCTGGCATTCCAGTTCCTCGGACCCGGGCTCAACCTCGGCATCGACTTCGTCGGCGGCACCCAGGTCACGCTCAAGTTTCGCGACCAGCCCGATCTGGGTGCGTTACGCGACTCGATATCGGACCTGAATGTTGGAGCGCCGGTGATTCAACGATTCGACGAGGCCGAGAAGAATGAGATCTTGATTCGCGTCGAGAACCCCGAAGGCGAAGAGGGCGACTTCATCCGCCCGATTCTCGAACTCCTCCGCGCGGAGTTCAACAACGATCTGGGAAATCGATTCGACCTCAACACCCGGGGCTCGATCGAGCTGCTCGACCTGTTGGTGATGGCCGACCCGGACGGCGTGGGCGCCGATGACGAGGCGCGTCGGGCCTACTATGAGCCGATGGCCGAAGCGGTGCTCGACTACCGCAAGCAGAATGGCATTTTCGCGTCTCTGGACGCTCTCAGCAACGTCGAGGGTCTCTCTGCCGATACTGGCGCCTATCTCGAGGACAACGCGGCTGTAGGGCAGTTCTCGCTTCTCGGGGCGGAAAGCGTTGGTCCTGCGGTGGGCGCCGACCTGCAGAAAAAGGCCCTCCTCGCGATCGGTTTTTCGTTGGTCGGGATGCTCGTCTACATCTGGATTCGCTTTCAGCTGCCCTACGCGGTGGGCGCAGTTGCGGCCCTCTTTCACGATGTGCTGATAACCCTCACCGCGATAGCTCTCACCGCTCGCGAGATCAATCTTCCCACCGTGGCCGCCCTGCTGACCCTGGTCGGTTACTCGGTCAACGACACGGTGGTCGTCTTCGACCGCGTGCGCGAGAATCTGAGGCTGCATCGAGGTGAAGATCTCGAAAAGCTGATGAACAGATCAATCAACCAGACCCTTTCGCGGACCTTCATCACCTCGGGGACCACGCTGGTCGTCGTCCTGAGTCTCTACATCTTCGGCGGCGACGTGATCAACACCTTTGCCTTCGTGCTCCTGGTCGGCATTCTGGTTGGAACCTACTCGTCGATATTTGTCGCCTCGCCGGTGGCGCTGACGGTCAACAAGCTCCTGGTGGCGAGACGCGAACGCCGGCGGCTCAAAGGCAAACGCTGAAAATAATTCGGAATTCGGAATTCGGAATTCGGAATTCCCACCCGCCCCCCCGCGATTCAACGGTGGAGGGCGGATTTTTTGCGGAATGAGGAATTA